>WHTT01000005.1 GCA_009377605.1 Luteitalea sp. | reverse complement strand
GGGCTGGTTTTAGCGCGCTCCGCACGCGGGGCTGGTTTTAGCGCGCTCCGCACGCGGGGCTGGTTTTAGCGCGCTCCGCACGCCGGTCCAACGTCGTTACCAACGGGTTTGCAATGGAACAGCTCCACCACGAGCTCTGGATCGTCGGCGCGGTGAACGCCCTGCTGGCTCCGCTCTTGCGGCCGATTTACGCGGGGCTAGGGCTCGAGTGGCCGGCCAACGCGCAACCGATCCCAGACTACCTGGTGATGTGCTTTCTCGTCGTAATAGGCCTCACGCTCCTCAGCGCGTTCGTGCGGGCGCGACTGAGCGTAGAGCAGCCGAGCAAGCTGCAGATCCTGCTCGAGGACGTGGTGAATTTTCTCACCGGCACGCTTCGAGAGAACATCGGGGACAAGGGACCGAAGTACCTTCCGCTCGTTGGCGCGATTGGCCTCTTCATCTTCGTCGCGAACATGATCGGCAAGGTCCCTGGTCTGATGTCGCCAACCGCAAACATCAATGTGACGGTGGGCTGTGCGGTCACCTCCTGGGTCTACTACCATCTGGAGGGTCTCCGGACGCAGGGAGCATTCAGGTACGCCAAGCATTTTTTCATCATGCCGGGTGTGCCGATTGTGTTGGCACCGCTTATCGGCGTGATTGAGATGATCAGCCACGCCTCGCGCGTGATGTCTCTGTCGCTGCGACTCTTCGGGAACGTGTTCGGCGAGGAGATGATCGTGCTGATCATCGCTGGGTTGGTGCCGTTCATCATTCCGCTTCCCTTCATGTTGTTGGGAGTCGTGACCGGCACGCTGCAGGCATACATTTTCGCGCTGCTGACAATGATCTACCTCGCGGGCGCCGTGCACACAGACCATGACCACGAGGTGCACCACGACGAGGCGCAGGCGCACGCCGCGGCGTAGAGGGAGATTGCTCCGCTTCCGAGCTCGATGTGTGCTCGGGACGTGAGCAGGAGGTGCGAAGCGCACAGCGCAAGGCACCGCGCGGGCCCGCGCGAGGCTCGCGTGAACGATAAGGTGGCTCTCGACGGGAGTCGGTCGAGTACAACCACCGGGGACACATCGCTCGTAATGCCATTTTCGGAGGAGGCTCCGATCGTGAAGAAGCTCGTCATCGTAATGGGGCTCATGTTGGCGGCAGGGATGCTCTCGCCGCTCTATGCGCAGGAAGAGGCGGCGGGTGGCGGTGCCTTGGAGTCGGCTGAGGCTCTCAAGTGGGCGATCGCGACCGCGGGATTTGCTTTGGGTATTGCCGCGGCGGGTGGCGCGCTTGGTCAGGGCAAGGCCGTCGCCTCGGCGACCGAAGCCATTGCACGGAATCCGGGCGCGGCGGATCAGATCCGCGGCGTGACGATTCTGGGACTGGTCCTGATCGAGTCGCTCGTGCTCTACGTGCTGCTCATCTCGCTGTTCATCTTCATCGTGCCGAACCGCCTCTTCTAGGTAGGGCCGCCTCGCCGAGGCGGCCCTACCTCGGCACGACTCATGAACGGGGGCGGGTCCCAGGGTCCGCCCCAACTTCTTTTCGCGCAGAAGGTCTCGTCCTCTCCCCTTGTGGCTGTTCCGCGCTTGTCCCGCATGGACGGGTGGCTGCTCTTGGCAACCTTCGTCTGGGGCAGTAACTACGGTGTCGTCAAATTCGTGCTGCGCGAGCTCCCGCCGCACGGCTTCAACCTCCTACGCCTGGCGCTTGCCTCGCTCGTGTTCCTCGTGATGATTTGGCTGCATCCGCGCCCGCGCGGCGGCAGCAGATCGTTCTCCCTGCAGGATGTCGGCCTGCTCGTACTGCTGGCTGTCGTCGGCCAGTTCCTCTATCAGACGTTGTTCATCGAGGGACTCGCGAGGACGAGCGCCGCGAACGCGTCACTCATCCTCGCGACCACGCCGGTAGCGGTCACGCTCACGAGCGCGGCGCTCGGCCATGAGCGCGTCGGCTGGCTGCACTGGCTCGGCACCGCGCTATCGGTGGCCGGCGTGTGGTTGGTCGTCGGGCATGGCGACGGCGGCGCGGGTGCCTCGTTGGCTGGCGATCTGCTGATGATTGCCGCAACGCTGTGCTGGACCGTCTATACCGTGGCTGCCCGTCCGCTTCTCGCGCGCCATCCGCCAGTCGTGGTCACCGGCTATTCGATGGCGATGGGAACGGTGCTCTATCTCGTTCACCGATCCACCGTGCTGGTCGCGACGCCCTGGCACGAGATCGGCGACATGACCTGGATTGCCGTGATCTTTTCATCGGTCCTCGCACTTAATTTTTCCTACACGGTCTGGTACACCGCGGTTCAGCGTCTTGGCGCGCCGCGCACGTCCATCTACGCGAACATGGTCCCAATTGCAGCGCTGGTCGTCGCTGGGCTCTGGCTGGGCGAGCCGATTGGCTGGCTCAAGCTCACTGGCGCCGGCCTGGTCATTGGCGGAGTGGCGTTCACCCGCGCCTGAGCGCCGTGGTACCATCCTGCCGATGAGCCAGTCGGAACCGGTTGCGATCGTGGTGACCTCGGACGCTGGACCAGGCATCCTGCATCAACTCACCGGTGTGATCGCCAGACATGACGGCGACATCGCATCAGTCGAGATCCTGGACCATCGAGACGACCGCAGCCGCGTGTACCTCGAAATCAACGTCCGCGCGGCGGCTGCAATGCTCGAGGAGCTCGGTGCCATGCCCATCGTGCAGGACATCGAGCGCGTCGAAACGTTCCAGCGTGTCTACGGCAAGCGCATCATCATCATCGGCGGTGGCGCACAGGTCGGGCAGGTGGCAATTGGTGCGATCTCGGAAGCGGATCGCCACAACATTCGTGGCGAGAAGATTTCGGTGGATACGATCCCCCTTGTCGGCGAGGAGGCGCTGGCAGAGGCGGTTCGTGCGGTGGCACGGCTGCCTCGGGCTCGCGCGCTCGTGCTCGCTGGATCGCTGATGGGTGGGCAGATTGTCGAAGCCGTGACCGAGGTCCGTGGCCGCGGCTTGATTGTCGTCAGCCTGAACATGGCGGGAGGCGTGCCGGAAGCCGCCGACCTCGTGGTGACGGATCCTATCCAAGCAGGTGTGATGGCGGTTATGGCCGTCGCCGACACCGCCAGATTCAGCATCGCACGCCTGACCAAGCGTACGTTTTGAAGCCGCCCCGCCTTCGCTTGCCTCCGCTATCGCTTCCGCGAGGCCTCGCCGAAGTTCGCGGGGAAGTCGCGCGAACGAAGGCGGGCGGCGAGGCAAGCCCGTTTCCTGATTCCCGACTCCTGAATCCTGACACCCTGATCCCCTTGACAGGCCTGCGGCCTATTGCGTAGCCTCCACACCATCATGCTCAGGCACGAGGCCAGTCTGCTCGCCACCGGTGTGTCATCTGGATTGCTCGTCGGATTATTGCAAGCCCTGCCGCTTGCCTCTCCACAGGAAGGGCAAGGCGCGGCTGCGACCGAGATGAACGTGGAAAAGGTTTCCTGCCTCAGGGGCTTACCCAACTGCTTACGTTTGACCAACGGCGACGTCGAGGTGGTGGTGACCACTGACATCGGCCCAAGGGTGATTCAGTACGCGCTCGTTGGCGGCGAGAACATCCTGGGCGAGATGCCCGTCGACCTCGACGAGAAGACCCGTAGCGAATGGCAAGCGTGGGGCGGTCACCGGCTGTGGTTGGCGCCCGAGGCCATGCCGTGGTCGTACGCGCCGGACAACGAGCCCATCGAGCACGAGCTCGTCCCTGCCGTGGAAGGCAGGAGCGGAGAAGAGGGCGCGCCGGCCATCCGGCTCATGCGTGGCGTCGAAGAAGAGACCGGGATGGAGAAGGAGATTGTGGTCGCGCTCGACGAGAGCGGTTCTGGAGTGACGCTCACGCACCGCCTGACGAACCGCGGTCAGAAAGCCGTCGACGTCGCGGCGTGGGCCCTCACGATCATGAACGGCGGCGGTCGGGCGATCCTGCCACAGGAACCGTTCAAGTCACATGACGAGGAGCTTCTACCGGCACGGCCGGTGGCGCTGTGGGGCTACACGAACCTCGCGGACCCTCGTTGGTCCATTGGCCCGAAGTTCGTGCAGCTGTCGACCGATAGCACCATCGAGACCCCGCAGAAGATCGGCATCGGCAACAAGCAAGGCTGGGCTGCCTACCTACGCGAGGGAGCTCTTTTCGTGAAGCGGTTCTCTTATCAGGAGGACGCGACCTACCCAGACTTCGGGAGCAACACCGAGGTCTTCACAGAAGCCAACTTCATCGAAGTCGAGACACTGGGGCCGCTCGGTCGCCTCGAGCCGGGCCAGTCGCTGGAGCACGTCGAGCGCTGGTACTTGTTCAAGGACGTCTCGTTTGGCCAGGACGAAGACGCGGTTGAGCGCGCCCTGACGCCACTCCTCGAGCAAGCTTCGGCGCAGTAGGCGTCAGAAGCCGGCTGTCCCCTTTTTCACGCTCGCTCGCCCGGGACGATGGGAATGTGCAGGCGCTCGGTGCCGCGTAAGACATCGAGATGCGTCTCCACGCGCACTCGCTCTTCGGTCAGCAGGCGGTGTAGATCATCGATGCCGCTGATCTCGGCGCCATCGAGACCGACGATGACGTCGCCGCGCCTGAGAGAGGCGCGCGCTGCCGGCCCGTCTGGCTCAATCGAGAGAACCTGCACGCCAGAGTCCGTCGCGAGCTGGTGCTGGCGGGCAACGGCGCGCGGCAACGGCCTATTCTGTCCTGCCACACCTATGTAGCTGCGCCGGATGCGACCATCACGCATCAATCGACTGGCCACGTGGCGCGCGGTGTTGCTGGCGATCGCAAAGGACATGCCTTGTGCCGGCAGAATGATGGCCGTGTTGACGCCGACGACCTCCCCCGCGGAGCTGACGAGCGGCCCGCCCGAGTTACCGGGGTTGAGCGCTGCATCCGTCTGAACCACGTCATCGATCAGGCGGCCCGACCGTGCCCGCAAGGATCGCCCGAGCGCGCTCACAACACCGGCCGTCACGGTGCACTGAAACCCATACGGATTGCCCAGCGCGATGACGAGCTGCCCAACGCGGATGCCTCGTGAATCCGCGAAGCGGAGCGCCGGCAGGGCGTCACGTTCGGAGACCCGCACGAGCGCGAGATCGGTCTCCGGATCGTTTCCCACCAAATCCCCGGCGAGCGTTCGACCATCGGCCAGCTGCACCCGCAGCGCCGCTGCTCCAGAGACGACGTGGCTATTGGTCAAGATGAAGCCGTCTGGCGTGAAGAGAAAGCCAGAGCCGCTGTGAGAAGGCTCGAACGGCTCCGTGCTGCGGCCCGTTCGGCGGCGGGCCTGCTCTCCCTCGATCTTGACCACCGAGGGGGCGACATGGGCGACGGCCCGCGTCACGGCACGTGAGTACGCATCGAGCAGCTCCTCATCCGAGGGTCGAGAAAGCAATGAGTCGGCGACGTTCATTACAGCGCTACCAAACCGCGCCTCAGGGCACGGCGTACGAGCTCGGCGCGACTGCTCGCACGCAGCTTGCCGTAAATGGATGCCACGTGAAATTTGACGGTATGCTCGCTGATACCAAGCGCGGTGCCGATACGCCGATTCGAGAGACCTTCGACGAGCAGGTCCAGCACCTGGCGCTCACGCGGTGTCAACGACTCGTCGACGGGGAGTGTCGTCGAGCCGCGATGCTGGTCGACGTCGAGCGTGAGCTCCGCGATTCCGTTCACTGGGCCCGTTGGCCGACGCGGCACGTCACGTAGCCACCCCGGCAGCACCGTCAAGCCAGCGTCGACCGCCGCAGAAGCCGCGACAATCTGTGCGGCGGATGCCCGAGCAGAGATCACTCCGCGTGCTGCAACCGGCAATTCGAGAAGCACTTCAGCCGCCGCAGGGTCATCATCCAGGACCAAGAGCCGTGCGGAGCGTCCCACCGAGCTCGCAACCAGACGCGCGAGCTCGATGCCGTCGACGATGAGGAGGTCGTCCGCATCGGTCAGCCTCAAGCCCGCAAGGTCGGTCGACCACACCTGGAGCGAAGCGTCGGTCGACGCCACGGCGCTCACCAGCGCCTGTCGACGTGCTGCCGTGGATGCCACGACCACGACCGCTCTCATGTCGTTCGGTTATGCCGCACGACGTCCGCGCTCGCCAACGGTGACCGCGAGCCGAAGCGTCGAGCCGCCACGGAGCAGGTCGAGCTCGATCGACTGGCCGACGCGATCGGGCCGCAGGGCCGCCTGGAGCTCTTCGATGTCGGAGAGCTGTTCGCCGTCACAGCCAACGACGAGATCGCCGATCCGAACGCCGGCGGACGCGGCAGGGCCTTCTTCTTCGACGCCCACAACGAGCAAGGCGGTGCGTTTCCCTTCCGCGACGCGCTGGTCTGCGGGGAGTCGCACGCGCTGCAGTGCAACGCCGACATAACCGCGACGGATGCGGCCATGTGCCTGGAGCTCCTCGAGGGCATGGCGCACGACGGCGGCTGGGAGCGCAACGACGCTGCCGCGTGCGAGACCGGCCGTCGACATTCCCGCGACTCGACCATTCGCATCGAGGATGGCGCCGCCGGACACGCCGCGGGCCGGAAGGAGCGTCGTGCGAATGAGCACGTCGAGGCTGGTGCCTCGCGCCACCCGAAAGGGACCCGGAAGACCGGCGACCACGCTCAAGCCGGCCGCGACGCCACCACGCCAATCGCGCCAGAGCGCGAGGACGATCTCGCCGACTTGCGGAAGCGTTGCGGCGAGTGTCAGCGGTGATCCGCCTAGTCCGCTTGCACGTAGCACCACGAGATCCGATACCGGATCGCGCCCCACGACCGCACCGGGCACCCGCTGGTCGTCCCGTGTGACGGCCAGCTCATCATCGGCCGCTAGCGCATGATCGGCGGCAATGACCAGATCCGGCGCGACGATCAGGCCGGTTGCCGGGCGACCGGATGCCACGTCGATGCGGACCACGCTAGCCGCCGCCCGCTGAACCTGCGCGGCGATGTCGCCTGAAAGCTGTTGCCAAAGAGACTGAGAGCTCACAATGTCGTTCCTCCTCGACTCACGATAGCCAACGCCCGGCATGGATGGATCAGCCGATCGGCTAGGTCTTGGCTCAGTCTTGGCCCAGTCTTGGCTTGGGGCGGGTCTCTCAAACGGTCAGTACTTCGCAACCTGCTGGATGGCGGCGAGCACGTCGGCCGTTTGCGGCAGGATTTCCTCTTCGAGCTCGGGGTAGTACGCGACGGGGGTATCCAGCGCGCCGACGCGCGTCACTGGCGCGTCGAGGTATTCGAAGAGGTCCTGGGCAATTCGCGCGGCGAGCTCCGCGCCGAAGCCGCAGGTCAGCGCATCTTCGTGAGCGACGATAACGCGGCTCGTACGGCGCACCGCGTCGGCAATCGCCTCCCAATCGAAGGGCATCAGTGTGCGCAGATCGATCACGCTGACGCTGATCCCTTCCTTCTCGGCCTGCTGGGCGGCAAGCAGGCTGCGCTGAACGAGCGCGCCCCACGTGATCACGGCGACATCCGTGCCCTCACGCCTCGTGGCCGCCTTCGCAAACGGGATCGTGAAGGCGGTGCCTGGATAAACGCCCTTGTTGTAGGTCTGACGATAGAGATGTTTGTGCTCGAGGAAGAGAACGGGGTCGTCGCAGCGAATGGCCGTGCGCAACAACCCAGCGGCGTCGACAGCGGTTGATGGAAAGACGATGCGCAACCCAGGGCAGTGGGCGAAGATGCTCTCACCCGACTGACTGTGGTACGGCGCACCGCCGCGGAGGTAGCCGCCAATCGGCACGCGAATCACCACAGGACAGGCGAAGTTGTTGTTGGACCGGTACCGCAGCATCGACATCTCGTCGCGAATCTGCATCATGGCCGGCCAGATGTAATCGAAGAACTGGATCTCGACCACGGGCTTCAGGCCGCGCGTCGCCATGCCCATGGCCCGCCCGACGATGTTGGCTTCTGCGAGCGGAGAGTTGAAGACGCGATCGCTGCCATGTTGGCGCTGGAGGCCGTGTGTCACCTTGAACACGCCGCCCTTACCCGGCACCTCGGAGAGCCACTCCTCGTGGCTACAGTCGGCGACGTCTTGGCCGAAGACGACGATGCGTGGGTTCACCGCCATCTCGTCCTTGAGCGTACGATTGATTGCGGCGACCATCGTCTCCGGCTGGCCTTCCGCACTCGCCGCCGCCTCGAACTGGCTCGACGTCGGGTCGACGACAGGAGAGTACACGTAGAGCGCCGCCGAGCTGCGACGCGGCTTGGGGGCCGCCAGCGCACGTTCGGCAGCGTCAGCGATCTCGCGATCGAGCTCTGCAGCCATCGCATCGAGATCGGCTACGGTCGCCAGGCGCTCCTCGAGGAGCAAGGTCCGCAGACGCGGAATCGGGTCCTGCCGCGCCTCGTGCTGGCGGACTTCCGCGGTCTTGTAGAGCCGCTCGTCGTCCGAGAGTGAGTGGGAATACGGGCGGACCACGTGCGCGTGGACGAGAGCTGGGCCGCGCCGTGCACGCGAGTGCTGCACCGCGTCGCGCATCGCGCGGTAGCTTGCCATGAAGTCCGTGCCGTCGACACGCAACACCTTGAGTCCCGGGAACGACTCGACGAGACGCGAGATGTCACCACCCGGCGTCTGGACGTCGACCGGCACCGAGATGGCGTACCCGTTGTCCTCGACGAGAATCACCAAGGGGAGCAGGCGGGTACAAGCCGTGTTGAGCGACTCCCAGAACTCCCCTTCGCTGGTGGCGCCGTCGCCAACGGAGAGATACGTCACCTCGTCTGGGCCGTACAGCGCCTCGCGCCCATCGATGTTACCGATGCGATCGTAGAGGAGCGCCGACTCGGCGCATCCCACTGCCTGTAAGCACTGCGTGCCGGTCGGACTCGACTGCGAGACGATGTTCCATTGGCGGTGGCCCCAGTGCGAGGGCATCTGGCGACCACCGGACGCGGGATCATCCTTCGCGCCGACACCCTGCAGCAGCA
Organism: Luteitalea sp.; assembly: GCA_009377605.1. Taxonomy (NCBI): domain Bacteria; kingdom Pseudomonadati; phylum Acidobacteriota; class Vicinamibacteria; order Vicinamibacterales; family Vicinamibacteraceae; genus Luteitalea; species Luteitalea sp. Next base: position 109,691 of record WHTT01000005.1, on the reverse strand, counting down.
TCTCATACGGCGTCACGCCGAGCGTGAGACACAACGCACGATCGCGATAGTAGGCGTAGATCCAATCCTTGCCCGGATGCAGGCAGAGCCCGGCGGCCGTGGTGACCGCTTCGTGCCCGGCGCCGCTGATCTGAAAGAAGATCTGACTCTGGTTCTTGAGCTGAATTTCCTTGTCATCGAGCTTCCGCGACAGAAGCATCGTGCGATAGGCGCGGTGCAGGTCCTCGCGGGTGAGGCCTTGGTACTTCGAGGCCGGAGCAGGGGCGACGCCGGTCGTAGCGGCCGATGCTTTCATAGCGCGTTGGTTTCCTCCACCGCGTGGTGAGCGCCATGGTAGGGGTCGGCGAGCGCGCCGTCACGGCCGCCTCGGCGAGGCGGCCCTACCCAGGGCCACCGGGCAATTTATACCAGCCGGCCGGATGGCGCAATTCACGAAGTGTCCACAGATGGTCAAACCACTAGTAGACATCAGCCTGGGATCTGTGTTCATTTGTAGAATATCCGCAGCGGAACCCATGTCCTCATCGCCGCGTCTGTATCAATGGGACGAGATCGCCCTGGAAAAGGTGACCGAAATGGTCGCGCGCAAGGTGGTCGTGGGCGATCGCGAGATGTTGGCGCAGGTGTACTTGAAGCAGGGAACGCTCGTGCCACTGCACGATCACGAGAGCGAGCAGATGACGTATGTTCTGCAGGGTTCGCTCCGCTTCTTGCTCAACGGTGAGGAGATGACCGTACGCGAAGGGGAGGTGCTGCGCATTCCCGGAGGCCTGGCGCATCAAGTGGTGGCGCTCGAAGATACCTTCGTCCTGGGTGTCTTCAGCCCTGTGCGGGAGAAACCGGGATAGAGGCTGTCCGCGCCCGCGTCTGATGACTCTGAGGAGGCTGCATACATGATCACACTCCTGGTTCTCGTTGCCATCGTCGTCGTCGTGGCGGCGTGGGGCGTCATGGCCTATAACCGTCTCGTCGGGTTGCGCAACCAGACACAGAATGGCTGGCGGCAAATCGACGTGCAGCTCAAACGGCGGCACGACCTCATTCCCAATCTCGTGAACACGGTTCGCGGTGCGATGGAGTTCGAGCGCGACACGCTGACCCAGGTGATCGAGGCCCGGAATCGTGCGGCGAGCGCCCGGGGACCGGCGGACGCCGCGCGCAAGGAGGGGGAGCTCAGCCAGGTGCTTGGTCGCCTCTTCGCGCTCGCCGAGAATTATCCGCAGCTCAAAGCAAACGAGAACGTGAAGATGTTACAGGAGGAGCTGGCGTCGACCGAGAACAAAGTGGGCTTCGCGCGGCAGTTCTACAATGACATTGCGACGAAGTTCAACACGGCGCAGCAAGTGTTCCCCACCGTCATCTTTGCACGCCTTCTCGGCTTCGAAGACTCGGAGCTCTTCGAGATCACCGACGAGGCGGAGCGCGCCGCACCCACGGTGGACCTCTCCATGAAGGGCTAGGACACTAGGTAGGGCCGCCTCGCCGAGGCGGCCGTGACGGCGCGTTCACGCCTTCGCGCTCCGCGCTACGGCGGACGAGTCGGCGAACGCGCCCTACCTGGATACTCGATGAACATCTTCGAGCAACAGCGGTCGAACCGTCGTAAGACGTGGCTTGCTCTACTGTTGTTCCTCGCGTTCTTCGCTGTCCTCGGTCTGGGTTTCGATGCGTTTCAGCTCGGGACGATCAATGCGGTGCCACTGCCGGTTGGCACCCTCGCGGCGCTGGGCTTTGGGTCGACGTCCGCGCTCGTGAGCTATTTCGCAGGCGACCGCGCGGTGCTCGCCTCGACGGGCGCGCTGCCAGCGGGCGATGCGATCGCGCGCGCCCCGACGCCGGACGAGACGCTTCGCCTGCGTCAGTTCGAGAACGTCGTCGACGAGATGGCTATTGCCGCCGGCCTTCCTCGGCCGAAGTCCTACGTTGTGCCAGACCCGGATCCCAACGCGTTCGCAACGGGTCGCGATCCGGAGCATGCTTCCATTGCGGTGACGCGGGGGCTGCTCGAAACGCTGAACCGGGAAGAGCTGCAGGGAGTCGTGGCTCACGAGATGAGCCATATTCGCAACTTCGATATCCGGTTGATGACCGTCGTGGCGGCGTTGGTCGGCGCCGTGGCGCTGATCTCCGACTGGGCCGTGCGCGGGATGGGCATGCGTGGCCTGACCGGCAGGAGCCGACGCGGCCACGGCGGCGGCGCCCAACTCTTGTTCGTGCTGGTGTGGATTCTCACCGCGGCCCTAGCGCCCATCGTGAGCCAGATGCTGGCCACCGCAATCTCGCGGCGACGCGAGTTCCTGGCCGATGCGTCGGGCGCCGAGCTGACGCGCAATCCGCTCGCCTTGGCGAGCGCTCTCCAGAAAGTTGACGGTGCCGCGGCGCCAACCAAAGCCATCAAGCGGGGCTCCGCACACCTCTGCATCGCAGATCCCACGGGCCGCCCGCTCGAGCGTCGAGAAGGCCGGCTCGCCGATCTCTTCGCGACGCATCCTCCCGTCCAGCAGCGGGTCGAGGCGCTCCGGAGGATGGCTTATCAGGGGGTTGAAGGGTGACGGGGTGACTGGGTGACAAGGTCACCGTGTCACCCGCTCACCTTGTCACCTTTCCCACCATCCCCCGCCGCTGACCCTTCCATCAATGCGGCCAGCCGCGTCCACCAGGGCGCACGTCGAAGCGCTTGCGCAAGCGATTGATCTTCCACCGCATATAGCGGTACTTCAGCTCCGCCAGTGGACCGCCGCGCCCGCGCGTCAGATAGAGATATCCCGTGACCAAGCCACCCAAGTGTGCGAGGTTGGCGACACCGGCTTGGAGGCCGGTCATCGTATAAAAGATCGCAATCGCGCCGAGAATCATCACGGCGTATCGGGCGGGCACGGGAAAGAAAAGCAACAGGATCAGTCGGTCAGGGAACAGGAGGCCATAGGCAGCGAGGATGCCGTACAGCGCCCCGGAAGCGCCTATGGTCGTTGTGTAGTAGAGCGTGCGACCAAAGTCGAAGGGGAGCAGCGCGACGAGCAGCGTCGCAACGGCAGCGCCGATACCGCACAGTAAGTAGTAATTCACGAACGCGCGCGTCCCCCACGTGCGCTCCAGATCGACGCCGAACATCCAGAGCATCAGCATGTTGAACAAGATGTGGAAGATGGAGCCCGGATCGTGCAGAAACTGGTAGGTGACGATCTGCCACAACCAGGCGCTGCCGAGCACGGCGGCCGGTGTGAGACCGAAATAGGTGATGAGCGGCGGCGCGGCGACCGTGAGGAGGAAGACGACGATGTTGATGATGAGAAGCCACTTGACGGCGAATGTTACGCCGCCAGGTCCGAATCGATAGGTGACGCCTGCGGAGCCGTAAGGATAGCGAGCCACGAAGGGTAAGGCTATTGTGCGTTGAGCGACGCGTCAACCTTTAGTGGTCAGTGATCAGGGGTCAGTGGCCAGCCGGTTCACGAACGTTCGGGGGCTAGCGGCGAATCACCGCTGGCACACGACGCAACCTCCGGCCGGCGGCCCATCGGCTGACCACTGACCACTGGCCACTACTCACTACTCAGGAGTGCGGCTCCGCGACACCGACCTCGGCGGGCATCGCTGGTGCGTGCACGCGTCGATCCTCCGGCAAACGAGCCGCGCAGGCGGCTGCCGCCAACGGAAGCAGGCCTAGCAGGAACAGCATGACGCGCAGGCCAAGTTGATCGGCCACCCATCCTGTGGCCGGCGCCAGGACACCGCCCATGCCCCACGCCGCGCCCATCATCAGTGACGAGACCGTCGCGGCATGCCCGGGAGCGAGCGTTTGTGCGAAGCTGACATTCACGGGCTGGGTCGATTGCAGGAAGCAGCCGCCAACGGCCAGCAGCAGGGTAAACGTCCAGCGCTCGAAGAACGGCGCCGTCAACACGAACGGTGTTGCTGCGACGAGGGAGATGACAATGACGCGGCGTGGACCGAAGCGATCAGCGAGCGTGCCGCCCCAGAAGCCCCCAATGCCACAGGCGAACAAGTACATCGCGACAGCGCGTCCAGCCTGACTGACGCTCATCCCTTGCCCGGTCAGCAGCACTGGCACGAACGTCGCAAACGACAATGTGGCCATCGTGCGCAGCACGACGACGGAGTAGAGCAGCGCCAACGGACGAGCCACCGGCCGCAGCTCCCGGAGCTTGCGGCTGCGTGTTCGGTCGACCGCCGGTAGCGCGGGTGCCTTCCACAAGAAACAGAGAAAGACCAGCAGACCTGGAAACATCAACCAGCCGGTCGCGCGGAGACCGTAGTGCTCGGCCAGCGGCGCAACGACCAGCGGCGCCATGGCAAAGCCGAGGGTCCCGCTCGTCACGAAGACGGACATCGCGAAGCCAGGCCTGGCTCCTCCTGCGCGATAGGCGACCATCGCGCCCGGCGGATGGAACGCAGCGATTCCCAGACCGCCACCGACGAGCAGCAGGCCGAGCTCGAGCGGTGTGCGGGCAAATCCCAGCAAGCTGAGCAACAGCGCCGCCAGTAGGGGGCCGCCCACCAACAAGAAGCGCGGGCGCCAGCGATCTGCCAGCCTGCCAAAGCCGATCTGCGACAACGATGCCGCAACCTGAAACACCATGGCCAATCCGCCGGCGCCGGCCAGTGAGAGGCCGAGCCGCGGAATCAACAGTGGCAGTAACGGCGCGTACATGTTGGAGAACGTGTCCACGGTGAAGTGCGCCGACGACACCAATCCCAATGCGCGCGGATCATCCGCCGTGCCGGTGGCGACTGCGTCGTGCGCTGTCGTGGCTGGAGCTGGTGATGCCGGCTCCGCTACTGCCGATAGTCGTGAGTTTTCCATGCAGTCACGGACGCCTCGGCGAGGCGTCCCTCCCTCCCCTCTGGTAGGGCGCGTTCGCCGAACGCGCCGCGTGCCAGATCCCTTTATCCCTTGATCCGCCGAATCACGCGCCTAAGCGCCTCGTTGAACTCCTCGATTCGGAGCAGCCTCGAGCAGGCAAGCAGAACGGCTATGGCAACCGCAATCGACGCCATCACCCGCGCAAGCTGCAAGACGAGCTGGCGACCTGGGAGCCACAGCGCCAATTGCTGCTCAACGAGCCAGGCGGCAGCGCCCATCGCGATGGAGGCAACCAAGATCTTGATGAACGCCACCGCGATGCGGCGTCCATCGATGCCGCCCAGCCGGCGCCGCAAGAGCCAGAACAACACGCCGCCGTTGACGAGTGACGCCAAGGCAGTCCCGAGCGCGAGACCAGCAAAGCCGATCACGCGCACCAGCGTGATGCTGAAGACCACATTCGCTGCGACCGCCACGGCGCTCACCGTCGCAGGCGTGCGGCTGTCGCGCAGCGCATAGAAGGTCGGTGAGGCGACCTTTACCGTCGAGTATCCGATCAATCCCGGCGAGTACGCCACCAGCGCAAGCGCCACCGCTGCCGTGTCGGTCGCCTCGAACGCACCGCGCTCGTAGATGAGCGCGACGATGGGCGAGGCGAGCGCTATCAGCCCAACCGTTGCCGGGACATTCAGCATCAGCATGAGCCGCACTGCCTGTGAGAGCGTGCGTCTCAGCGCGGCGATGTCCTGTCGTGCTGCATGCTGAGACAGCGTCGGCGTCGCCGCCGTTGCAATCGAGACGCCGAACAGCCCAATGGGCAAGTACATCAACCGGAACGCGTACGCGAGCCAGGACACGGCGCCCGTGCCTTGATACGTGGCGAGCCACGTGTTGACGAACAGGTTGATCTGCGTCGCCGCCACACCGAGGGTGCCAGGGCCGAGCAGCAGCAGAACTTCGCGCATCCCAGGATCACGCGGCGCGAGCTCGAAGCGGAACCGGAAACCTTCCCGGTTCAATAGCGGCGACTGCGCCACGATCTGGGCAAGGCCGCCGAGGAGGACGCCAATGGCGAGGCCCATCGTTGGATGCCAGCCAAAACGGGGCATCAGCGGCACGATCAGAAAGACGCTCAGGATCGTCGCGACGTTGAACAACGCGGGCGACAGCGACGGAACGAAGAAGTAGCCGATGGCATTCAGCATCCCCATCATCGCCACCGCCACCGCCACCAGCGTCAGAAACGGAAACATCACGCGCGTCAGCTGGGTGGTGAGCTCTAGCTTGCCGGGCTCGGCGACGTACGGGCTCGCGTAGAGCCACACGAGCTGATCGGCACACAGTATTCCCACGAGCACGAGCAGCCCCGTGACCACGATGAGCGCGCTCATCACGCGAGCGCCCAGCCGCCATGCCTCGTCTCTGCCGCGCTGTGTGAGGTGACGCGTGAACGTCGGGATGAACGCGGCGCTCATCGCGCCTTCAGCAAACAGATCGCGCACGAGGTTCGGCAGGCGGAACGCCACGTTGAAGGCATCCATGGCGTTGCTTGCACCGAACGCGTACGCAAGGACCTGCTCGCGGACCAGACCCAGCAGGCGGCTGGCCATTGTCGCGAGGCCCACCGAGCCGGCCGATCGGGCGAGCCGCGTGCTGCGCGTCGCGCCTTCCCGTGCGGTCGGGTCATCGCGCGAGGGGTCCGGGCCGGGAGGGGAGAGACGGTGGGTACTCAGTTCTTCAGGGGCCGGTGAGGGCTCCATCGTTCGCCCCAGCGTACCACAGGCGACGTCGGAGGTCAGAGGGGCGCCGGGAGAAGGCAGATCCGACAACCCACGGAATCGAGCCGTATCGCCAGCTGAAACGATCGGTGGGCGACGATGAACAGTGCCAGCGAAACAGTGTGCGAGAGTAGACAAAAATGGCCTCGACCGGGGAGGTCGAGGCCAAAAGGAGGATGGATGAGAGGCTCTTGATCAGCCTTTCACTTACGTAAGACGTTCGAATGCCGGCGAAAGTTTAGGGGTCGCGCGAATTTTTCGTCCCACAGCGATGAGTCGGAGGACTACCCCGCTCCTTCAACTTCCGAGGCGATCGCGCACGAGCTGATTCAGGGACTTGCCATCGACGAGACGACCAGCCAGACGTCCCATGACGAGCTTCATGACGGCGCCCAAGTCACGCGGTGATGAGGCCCCAAGCTCGCCAATAGCCTCATCCACGATGCGCGACACCTCTTCGGCAGGCACTGCCGCCGGGAGGTAATGCTCGAGGACGGCGGCTTCGCGTCGCTCCCGATCGGCGAGGTCCGTACGACCGGCGGCGGCGAATTGGTCGATGGACTCCCTGCGTTGCTTGACGAGGGTGGCGACGACCTGGAGCGCCTCCCGCTCGTCAGGGTCGTGCTTGAGCTCGACGCGCTTGTTCGTGAGTGCGGTCTTCAAGAGGCGCAGCGCATCTGCCGTCCTCTGATCACGGGCGCGGAGCGCCGCCGTGAGATCGGCGTTGACTTGATTGATCATGTCCATGGTGTCCTCGTTAGTGTGGTGTCTCCGACATAGCTTGGCATTCGGCCGCCGCTGCATCCCGGCCAGCGGCGTTGCTCCTCCCTCAAATATGCCCAATATTCTCGGTCGTCGCGCCTTGCTGGCCGGGCGCATCGGCGCCCTCGGTGCACAAGCGATTTCGGAGACACCACACTAGCGATCGAGATCCGCATCGCCGAACGTGATGTGCCACCGATCGGTGTCGCGATAGAACGAGCCGGAAACCGGCCACGCGTTGATCTTGACGACGAAATCGAGCGGCGAGCGGCGCGTGAAGTAGCCGTTGCGCCGCAGGATGCGCTGGAATCCGGCGTGCAGGCAGTGGCAGCGAATCTTGTCCGAGTCCGCCGCGACCGCCTCGCGATCGACCCATCGCAGCAGTGTCTCGAACGCGGCCGTATCATCGGGATCGACGAGGAAGTCCACGAGCAGCGTCACCCGGCTTCGTGCCTCGCGTGTGTGGCGATAGACGACGTAGCCGAGCGGCCTGCCTTCGTCGAGCAGCCCAGCAACCGTATAGCGGACGTGCGGGGGTGCCATGTACTTCCATTGAAGGTACGGCCCATCTCGCTGCACCGCTAGATCCAGCTTCGGTGCTACGCGCGCCCACAGGTCGGTGAAGCTCGCGTCGAACTGACGAATCAACTGGACGTGGTGACCAAGCGGTCGCGCGCGCGCCACACGCCTGATGTACGGAAGCGCCACTGCAGAAACGACCCGATTGACCGGGTCTGGCCATTCCGCTCGCTTGACGGCGCGCCGGCTGAGCGGCTTCACGAGACAAGGAACCGGCCCCAAACGGGGCCACCGCAACTTCTCGAACAGCCGGCGGGAAGAGGGTGAGAGGCCGATGCCCAGCGCGGCGCCAACGTTACGCTCCCACGTCCCAAATAGAATCTCGCCCAGCCCCTGGCGTTGGCGCTCGGGGGCCACCATCACATCGATACCCCAGGACGCATCGATTTGGCGCCCGTGGACCCAGAGTCGCACGGGCATCGTGGCATGCTGGCCCACGATCGATGGGCCTTCCCGCGCCACCCAAATCATTGGCTCGGGTCCGGGACTGTTCGGATTGAATCGGTACTGCCATTCCCAACGCAGCCGGCTGGAGGCCGCCGCATCAGGGCCGAAGACACGTCGATAGAGAGCCGCCGCAGCGTTGCGATCTTCTGGGCGGAGGCGATCGATGACAGGCATGGACGAGTGCAGGCGGGTTATTACCTTCTTACCATTTCTTGGCCTGCGTCGCTAGTGTCTGGACTCTGGTAGGAGGACGCCTCGGCGAGGCGTCCCTACCGCTAAGAGGACCGCCTTGGTGAGGCGTTCCTACCCGCCCGTGGGTAGGGCGCGTTCGCCGAACGCGCCGCCCAGGAAAAAGGGTCGGACCCTTCCGCCGATCCCGTGCGGAAAGGTCTCGACCCTCGACTTCGTGGCACCCTGTGCTGGGCGTGAGCTACTGAGACGGAGGCTTTTGGTTGCTGGGCGACGAGCCCGACTGTCCGGCCTGCTGGCCCGAGGGCTGGTATGGGTTGAAATAGCGACCCTGGTAAGCTGGCGACCCTGGCGGTGGCGCCTGCGACCCGGGAAGCACATCGCTCGGCAAGCCGTAGGGAGTGGTGTTTGCTGGAATCTGACCCGGCGTGCCCGCATCCTGCGCGCCCTGGTTCGGCGGCGGCGTTGCACTCGGTACGGTCGAGCTGCCTGGGACTGTGGATGGCGTCGCCCCCGAGCTTCCCTCGCTTCCGCCGACGACGGTCACGCCGCCGGAGCTCTGCCCGCCCGGGATGTACACGGACCCGGTCTGAGACGTGTCCGCACCGCCGGCGGCGGCCTCGCGCTGTGCCTGCAGGCGCTCCTGCATTTGACGCGCGCGCGTCTCGAAGTATCGCTGCGGATTCGCGTAGTCGAAATCGGTCGACGTTGGCGGGTTGACCTCTTCATCCGGCCCGACGACGGGACTCATCGGCGCAGGTACCGGCGAGGGAGAGGAGGCCGCGGCCTCCGCTTGCTGGCCCTCTGCGGCCGACCCGCCTGCGGCGTCTGCGAACGCTTCCATTGCCTCCGCTTCCGCCGCGGCGTTTTGTTCCTCGAACACCTCGTCGACGCTCACCGGCTCCGCGTTCTCGTTTGGCTGATACGCGTGAGCTGGGACCTGCGGGGCCGTGGCCGCCGCCCTGGTTGCAGCAGCCGGCTTCGGCTGGGTCGGTCGGACGACGATGCGGTCGAACTGCGACTGTCCGGACGCTGGCACCTCACGGTCGACGTACAGACGTCCGGCGGTCCCGCGTAGCACGGCGTCGAGCGCCTCACGCTCCGCCACGTTCTCCAGCCGAAGGGTCAGCGGTGCGCCCCCGAGGCCTTCGAGCCCAACGACCGTGGCGCCCGTCACGCGCTTCCATTCCGCCAGGATCTCCCGCGGAGTGGCATTTTCGGCAATGAGGGTTACGCCGGTCTCGGTGAGTGACAACTGAACTTGACCGCTCTGTGCCGCAACCAGCGCTGGGACGAGCGCAAAGCCAAGGACGAGGCGGCGAACTGTTGAGCCTTTCATGTGCGGCACCTCAATAATCCAAGATTCTGTAGTATACGCCCGATCGTGCCTTAGGACGCCCCGTCGAGGCATTCGGCCGGTGACAGGGTGACAAGGTGACAGGGTGACAAGGTGACCGGGGTGAGGGGGTGAAACCGGCAAAATTGGCCGCGGCCGACCGCAGAGGGTTGCTCTAGCGCCGCCTGCATCAGGTGGCAGGTCTGAGGGACCCTGCCACAGTCGCTCGAGCCCTCTTGTCACCTTGTCACCCTGTCACCTTGTCACCTTGTCACCTTGTCACCCTGTCACCTTGTCACCCCTGTCACTCCCTTCGCCGGAACAGGACGCGCCACGGCATCAGCAGCGACTCGAACAGGACACTTGTGGAGAGCTTGGATTCTCCTTCCCGTCGCTCCACGAAGATGATTGGGACCTCGCCAACGCGGCAGCCCCTCCGGACGGCTTCATACAGCGTCTCGAAGATAAACGCGTAGCCGTCCGAGACGATGCGGTCCAACGGCACGCGACCTAGCGCTTCCCGGCGCCAGCACCGGTACCCCGTTGTGCAATCTCGCAGAGGCAACCGTGTCACGGTCCGGATGTACCAGTTGGCAGCGGTGCTGAGTATCAGCCGCCGTAGCGGCCAGTTCACCACGCTGACACCATGCATGTACCGTGAGCCGAGCACGAGATCGTAGCCATTGCCGAGCGCGCGCACGAGGTCAGGCAGGTAGCGAGGATCGTGTGACAGGTCCGCATCCATCTGACAGATCACGTCCACCTCCTCCTGCATCGCACGCTGGAGGCCCTCGATATACGATCGACCGAGTCCGCGCTTGCCCGTTCGATGCAGCACCGCCACCCGACTCTTGAACTCGGCCGCGAGCGCATCGGCAACGGCGCCTGTCCCGTCCGGCGAGCCATCATCGACGACGAGCACGCGGTACCCCTCGTGGACCATGATCGCGCGGACGAGAATCGGTAAGTTCTCCCGCTCGTTATAGGTCGGCACGACGACGAGGACACGCATTGGTGAAGAAGGATCAGGGATCAAGGGATCAAGAGATCAAGGTAGGGCCGCCTCGCCGAGGCGGCCGTTGTCTCGCCGAGGCGTCCGGACGTCGCGTTCCGCCTTCGCACTTAGCGCTACGGCGGACGAGTCGGCGAAACGCGCCCTACCAACGCTGACCTTTGCCCTAGGGCCCTAGACCCCTAGAGCCCTAGATCCCTTTACCCCTTCGTTCCTGTCTCTGACAGCGGAGATCCCGCTAGGCTCTCCGTGAGCTTGTCGATGACGCCATCCCACGTGATCGCGCGTGCGCGCTCTCGCCCGGCGTCGCCGAGCGATGCCGCGAGCGCCGTGGAGGCGGCAAGTTGGCCGAGCGCGTCAGCCAGTGCTTCCGGATCGGGCGCGCAGACAAAGCCGTTGATACGGTCGCGCACCAGCTCGAGCACGCCGCCGCTGTCCTCGGCGGTGACGATCGGCTTGCTGGCGCCAAAGGCCTCGAGCGTCACGTATCCGTAGTCTTCGTCATACGGCGCAAACAGCACGGCGCGGCAGCCGGCATAGAGGTCGAGCAGCTCTTCGTCGGCGACGTTACCCAGAAAGCGGACGCGATCGGCGACGCCGAGCGCGACAGCAAGCTCCTCCAAACGGTCACGATAAGTGCCCTCGCCAACGATCAGTAGTCGAAACGGCTCCGGCACGTGGACCATCGCACGGATCGGCAGATCGACGCGCTTCACGATCTCGAGCCGGCCCACTGACAGGAAATAGTCGCCGTACGGGCCGGAGCGCAACCGGGGGCTGAGGCGCGAGGGGTGGTACAGAGGCGTGGCGGTGAGCCCATTGTAGCGCTCGAGTCGGGCGGCCGTGGTGGCCGAGATCGCATAGCGGACCACGCACTCGCCCAGCATGCGCTGATCGAGCTCGACGAGCCGCGCGCGCAGCCCGACGTCCAGATCGGTGTGGTCGAACTCGCTGTACGGCGTGCCGCAGAGCTCGTACGCCGCGCGGTACTGATGCAGCAGCCAGACGACCTTGTGCGGATGCCGCACGAAATAAGTGGGAAACTTCGTGGCGATCACGAGATCAACCGGCCGCCCGCCGCTCTCGCTCAGGTCCACGAGCCGCCAGGCCGCCGCGTGCCCGAGAATTTCCTCCTTTGGATACCATTTGAACGGCACGCTCGCCCGATCCGCTTCGAACCCGCGCGCCCGAAGCTGCGCGACGAGCTCGCGCACCAAAGACTCGGCGCCGCCTTCCACAAACGGCACCTGAGCTTCACAGACAAGAACCCTACGCATCCTCGACCTCGAAGACCGTACAGACCAGCCTCACATCAGCGCAAGCGAACATTAGACGAAACTCACTGAACCGTAATGATTTCTAGCATTTGGTTGTTGACATCACCGGGTGGGAAGCCTACCATCGCCGTGGAGTAAAGTGGAGTCAAGTGGAGTCCGATAACTCACTTGAGTGCATATGTCGCTCCGAGGCTCGATCAAGGCCCGCATCGATGACAAGGGCCGGCTCAAGATGCCGACGGTCTTCCGCGCGGCCGTTGAGAAAGACCATGGAATAGGCCTGTATATCACGAGCCTCAACTCCGCCGGGAATCACGTGCGGATCTACCCGCTCCCGGTTTGGGAGGAGATCGAAGCGAAGCTCAACGCGATGAGCGCCACGCATCCGGTCCGCAACAAATTTCTGAAGGTCACGAGCTTCTATGGGCAGCTGGCGGAGCTCGATTCGCAGGGGCGGGTGCTCATCCACCCGCGGTTGCGCGACACGGCGGTAATGCTGGGCGACGTGGACGTCGTCGGAGCGCTGAATCACCTGCAGGTATGGAACTACGAGCGCTTGCTCGCGGAGATCCATGCCGAGCCGCTGACCGACACCGAGCTGGGCGACCTGCCAATTTAGGAAGGCATGCTCGAGCACCAGCCGGTGATGGTTGCGGAGGTCGTCGCGCAGCTGGTGCCGGAGCGCGGCGGGTGCTTTGTCGATTGCACGGTGGGTGCTGGCGGGCACAGCCGTCGGTTGCTCGAGGCTGGCGCGACGAGGCTGATCGGACTGGATCGGGACCGTGACGCGCTCGCGGTCGCCGAAGTGAGCTTGAAGGCGTGGGCATCGCAAGTCGAGCTGGTCCATGCCGACTTTCGCGATCTGGGCGAGCTGCTGCGCACGCGGCACATCGAGGCGATCGACGGCATCGTGGCGGACTTGGGTATTTCCTCGATGCAGGTCGACGCCGAAGGACGAGGATTCAGCTTCCGGCGCGACGAGCCGCTCGACATGCGGATGGATCAGACGAGCGGCCCCGACGCCCGCGCGCTACTGGCGACGTGCGGTGAACGTGAGCTTGCTGACGTCATCTATCGCTACGGCGAGGAACGCCACTCGCGTCGCATCGCCCGCGCGATCGTGGCGACGCGGGCACGAGCGCCCATCGAGACGACGGGCCAACTGGCGTCGATCGTGAGACGTGCGATGCCCGGCGCTCGGGGGCGCATCGACCCGGCGACGCGAACATTTCAGGCGGTGCGCATTTGGGTCAATCGCGAGCTCGAGGGTCTCGACGGGTTCTTGCGCGAGGCGGTCTCTTGGCTTCGGCCGCACGGACGCCTGGTGGTCATCGCCTTTCACTCGCTCGAGGACCGCATCGTCAAGCAGACGTTGCGCCAGTTGGCGACCGAGGCACCGCGCCAGTTGGTGCTGCTGACCAAGCGCCCGCTGGTGCCCAGTGATGAAGAGATTGGACGGAACCCGCGAGCGCGAAGCGCGAAGTTGCGCGCCGCGGAGAGGATGACGCATGAATGAGCGTCGGCTCGACCGCCGGTTAGGTCATCTCGAGTTCGCGATGAAGACCGACGTGCGAAATGCACAGGTCGTCCGCGAGCTCGATCGACAGCGCCAGCGCGAGCTGTGGCGCGCTGCGCTCGTCGGTATTGGGCTGGTCGTCTTGGTGCTCTTTTCTGCGTGGCAACACTTCGAGCTGCGGCGATTGCACTACCAGACGCTGCAGTTGCAGCAGGAACGTACTGCGGAGCTGATGGCTCGTCGCCATCTGCAGCTGGAGATTGCGACGCTGAAGTCTCCGCGGCGCATCGAGGAAGCAGCGACGACGCTGCTGAATATGACCACGCCGGCCCAGACGCACGCGGAGGTGATCGAACGGGTGAAGGTGGACCCGCCGCCTCGCAAGTCCGTCATCGCGTCACGGCATTGAGTCGGGTGGTTCGTTGCGTCGGAGTCACGGCACTGAGTTGGGTAGTGAATGAGAGCCGTAGCGCAGGCCTTTAGGCCTGCCCGGCACGTTGTCCGCAGTGGGTTCGGCAGGGCTAAAGCCCTGCGCTACGTTATCGAGACGTGAGCAAAAAACGTGGCTGACTCGAACAAGAGACGCGAGGCGTTTGCCGCCGCGCTGAACATCCGCCATCTGATCCGCGACGCGCGGCGCGCGGCGGCCGCCGATCGACCGCGCCCAGCGCGTGCATGGCGCGATCTGGTTCGGAGCCGAGTCGCTGTGCTGGCGTTCTTGCTCGCCTTCTGGGCGGCCGCCATCGAGGCGCGGCTGGTCTACCTTCAGGTCTTCGCGCACGAAGAGCTCGTGGCGCTTGCCGAGCGGCAGCAGAACCAGACGGTTGAGGCTCCTGCAAAGCGCGGCGAGCTCGTAGACCGCAACGGCCACGTGCTGGCCTACAGCGTGGACGGCGACACGATCTACGCGGTGCCCAGCGATATCGAGGATCCGGAGCAGGCCGCAGCGCGGATCTGTGCGGAGCTCAATGATTGCGGGCCTGAGGGGCGCGAGGACCTTGCCCGGCGGCTCGCTCGGGACAGCGCCTTTGCCTACGTGAAGCGCCGGGCGTCGCCCGAAGAGGCGAGGCGGGTAGCGGCGCTCGGCATCGACGGTATCGGCTTCCACAAAGAGAGTCGCCGCTACTACCCGAACCGCGAGCTTGCGGCGCAGCTCATTGGGTATGTCGGGGTAGACAACGTGGGTCTCGCGGGCGTGGAGGCGTCGTACGACAAGGTCATCCGCGGCAGGCCGGGCCGCCTGATCTTCCAGCACGACGCCCGGCGGCGAGCGCTCCTGAGTCGTATCGAGCGCCCCCCAACGGCGGGGGCGACGGTCGAGCTGACGATCGACGCGTCTCTTCAGCACATCACCGAGCGTGAGCTGCGGGCAGCCGTCGAGAAGCACGGCGCGAAGGCGGCCACGGCGGTCATCATGGATCCGCAGACGGGCGAGATTCTCGCCATGGCCAGCGCGCCGACGTTCAATCCAAACGCGTTCCGTCACGCATCCAAGGAGGCGCTCCGGAACCGCATCGTCCAGAACATCTATGAGCCGGCCTCGACATTCAAGGTCGTGACAGCGTCGGCAGCGTTGACGGAACAGAAGGTCAGCTTGGACGAGATGATCGACTGCGATCCCGGCTACATCCTGATTGGCAGGCGCCGCATCGACGATGAACACCGCTACGGCAGACTTTCGTTCGAGGACGTCATCGTCAAGTCGAGCAACGTCGGTGCCATCAAGGTGGGCCTCCGACTGGGGGCAGAGACGCTCGGGCGCTACGCGCGCCGCTTTGGCTTCGGCCGTGTGACGTCGAAAGATTTCCTGGGCGAGGAGCCGGGCATCGTCTGGGCGCCGTCGAAGCTGACTGACAGCGGCTTGGCGTCGATGTCGATGGGGTATCAGGTGAGCGTGACGCCGCTGCAAATGGCGACCGCGGTGAGCTCGGTTGCCAACGGTGGCGAGCTGCTCAGGCCGCGCCTCGTCCGCGCAACGGTCGCAAACGGCCGGCGCCGCGAGACGACGCGCCAGGTGGTGCGGCGCACGTTGACGCCAGAGGTTGCTGGGCAAGTCACCACGGTCATGGAGCAGGTTGTCGAGCGCGGCACGCTTGCGCATTTCGCACAAGTGGATGGGTACACGATCGCTGGGAAGACTGGAACTGCACAAAGGGTCGAGAACGGTCGCTATAGCGGCGCGCACAACCCGGTTGTCGTTGGGTTCGTGCCCTCCCGCAACCCACGCTTCACGATCCTTGTCTTGGTGGAGGCACCAACCAAGGGCGGGTACTACGGGGCGGTCATCGCGGGGCCGGTCTTCAAGCGCATTACCGAGGAGGCCCTTCGGGCGTACGGCGTGCCGCCCGATATCGACCCTTCTCCTCCGCTGCTGGTGGCCCGCGACAACTCTTCACCTGAGGCGGAGGCTGTTCTCGCGTCGACGACGTCGGATGTACCAAGGGTGATTGCGGCGTCCGTTCGCAAAGGCGTAATGCCGGACCTCGTCGGCATGAGCGCGCGAGACGCGACGCGGACGCTGGCCTCCCTCGGTTTGCTGGTACGCCTGCGCGGCGACGGAGCCGTGCTGCAACAGAGCGTCGAGGCTGCGCAGGCGGTGGAGCGTGGTGCGCTGTGCACGCTCTCGCTCGGGCGCATGCCGCCCGAGCGAGAGCGTGCGGAGCCCGTTGCCGAGACGAGAATGGCCGACGCTTCTGTTGGTGGCGATGCGGCAGCGCGGGGCTCCCGCCGTCTTCGCGCTTCGCGCTCTGGCGGACAGGTCAGCCCCGCCGGGGATAACGTACGCAGCGCGGGCTCAGAGGGCGCCCCTAATGCGGCGCCCGACCGTGGCTCCCGTGATGCGGAATACCGCAGCCTCGCACAGGAAGGCGGTGGCGGTGACGCTGGGCGAGATCCTCGCTAGTGTGCCGCAGGCGCTCGGGTGGCGCCTGGCCGCCGGCGCCCCTGGCGCGGCAGGGAGCGGGCGTGTGGGCGACCTCGTCGTTACGGCTGTTGAGCACGACTCTCGGCGGATCAAGCCGGGGGCGCTGTTCATCGCCCTTCGAGGGCTGAAGATGGACGGCGTCGCGTTCGCGCCGCAAGCCGCTGAGCAAGGAGCTGTCGCCGTTGTCGCCGAGACGGAGCCACCTGGCGGTTGGACGACGCCCTGGATTGTCGTCACGAACGCGCGTGCCGCGCTGGCTGCGCTTGCGCATGTCTTCTTTGGGCGTCCGAGCGAGCATCTGCTCGTTGTCGGCGTCACGGGCACGAACGGTAAGACGACGACGACGTATCTATTGACCGCAGTGTTCGAACGGGCCGGCGTCACGTGCGGACGCATCGGCACCGTGGGCTACCGAATCGGACGCGAGGAGCGTCCAGCCGCACGAACCACTCCGGAGGCACCGGACGTGCACCGCATGCTTCGCGACATGGTCGATCAGGGATGTGGCGCTTGCGCCATGGAGGTGTCATCGCACGCGCTCGATCTCCGGCGGGTGGACTTCTCACGGTTTGCGGCGGCGATCTTCACGAATCTGACGCGCGACCATCTGGACTATCACGGGGACATGGAGCGTTACTTTCTGGCCAAGAAGCGGCTGTTCGACATGTTGCCCGAGGGCGCGCCGTCAATCGTGAACGTCGACGACCTGCGGGGGGAGCAGTTGCTGGCGTCGGTGAAGCGCCCGGTGACGTATGGGATCGACCGTCCTTGCGACGTACATCCGCAGCGCGTGGAGCTGTCGCTCGCGGGTGTCAATGCGGAGGTGGACACCCCGCGCGGGCGGCTGTCGCTGCGCAGCCATCTACCGGGTCGGCCGAACCTGAGCAACGTGCTGGCGGCCATCGGCACGGGGGTCGCGCTCGACCTCCCGCTCGGCGCCATCGTGGACGGTATCGGTGACGTCGAGCGGGTGCCGGGTCGCTTTCAAGTGGTCTCGTCGTCGGGAGACGAGGTGGATGTCATTGTCGACTACGCCCATACGGACGATGCGCTCAAGAACCTGCTCGAGACGGCGCGTCCGCTCGCGAAGGGTCGCTTGATCACGGTGTTCGGGTGTGGCGGCGACCGGGACCGGACCAAGCGCCCGCTGATGGGGGCCGTGGCTGCGCGACTGAGCGATCTCGTGGTGTTGACCTCTGATAACCCGCGCTCCG
The DNA here is from genome assembly GCA_009377605.1 of Luteitalea sp. Classification (NCBI taxonomy): domain Bacteria; kingdom Pseudomonadati; phylum Acidobacteriota; class Vicinamibacteria; order Vicinamibacterales; family Vicinamibacteraceae; genus Luteitalea; species Luteitalea sp. The sequence continues at coordinate 91,833 of WHTT01000005.1, read as the reverse complement.
AGGATCCGGCGCGCATCATCGAAGAGATTAAGAAGGGGATTGTGCGGCCCGAGCGGCCGGAGCGACGCGTCTCGCCGAAGCCTGGCGAAGGCGGACCGCAGACGCCTCTTTCCGCCACGCCATACGTCGCGGTGGTCGACCGTGAGGAAGCCATCGCACGTGCAGTGAAGGAGGCAGCGCCCGGCGACCTCGTGGTGATTGCCGGGAAGGGGCACGAGACGACGCAGGAGATTGGCAGCCGCGTCACGCCGTTCGACGACACGGTGGTGGCGCGTGCGGCGCTCGCGCGGCGGCGCCAGGCCACCTCGGTATGAAGCAGTGAGCGTCGCGCATTTCTCGGTCGCGGCTGCAGAAGCCGCCGCCGCGTGCGGTGGAAGGCTTGCAGCCGGACGCCAGGACCTGGTCCTCGGCCAGGTGTCGATCGATTCGCGGACGCTGCGACGTGGCGAGCTGTTCATCGCGATCCGTGGCGAGCGCTTCGACGGTCATGACTTCGTGGCCGCCGCTCTCGCCGCGGGCGCGATGGGCGTCGTCGTTGACAAGGCGCACGGCGCGCCGATGGTTGCCGGCGATGAGCTGGTGATTGTCGTCGACGACACGACGCGCGCGCTCCAACGTCTCGCGTCGCACGTTCGGCGCCGGTCGAGGGCTCGCGTCGTGGCCATCACGGGGAGCGTAGGAAAGACGACGACCAAGGACATCACGGCAGCGTTACTGGCCATGCGATACCGAACGTTCCGGAACGAAGGCAATCTGAACAACCACATCGGGTTGCCGTTGTCGTTACTCGAGCTGACGTCGGGTCCGGATGTTGCGGTGGTGGAGCTGGGGATGAGCGCGCCCGGCGAGATTCGCCGCCTCGTGGAGATATCGGAGCCGGACGTGCGCGTCTGGACCAATGTGGGTGCTGCGCATCTCGAGTTCTTCGACTCGGTGGATGCGATTGCAGACGCGAAAGCGGAGATCGGCGAGCAGGCCGCGCCAGACACCGAGCTCGTCGCGAACGCAGATGACGCGCGTGTCATGGCGAGGGTTGTCGGGTTCCCAGGCAGGATCATCACGTTTGGGTTGGACGAGCCGGCCCGCGTGCGGGCGACGGCGATCGAAGACCGCGGCTTGCAGGGGATGCGGGCGAGCGTGGACGTCGGCGGCCGGTCCCTGTCAATCGAGACGCCGCTCATCGGGCGGGGCAACCTCGCGAACCTGCTGGCCGCCATCGCTGTCGCCGACGCGTTCGCGGTTCCACTGGCAGACGTCGCGGAGCGTGTCCGAACGCTCGCGCCTGCGGCGCACCGCGGCGAGGTGTTCACGACCGGATTGGGCGTCACTGTCGTTGACGATGCGTACAACTCGAGCCCACTCGCGCTCGAGCGGGCCTTGCTGACCATTGGCGCGGAAGCGCGGGCGACGCGGAAGATCGCGGTGCTCGGCGAGATGCTCGAGCTGGGCGAGGCGAGCGACGCCCTCCATCGGGCGGTTGGTGGCCTCGTCGTGGCATGCCATATCGCGCGGCTGATCACGGTTGGAGGACGACCGGCGCGCAGCCTTGGCGAAGCGGCGGTCGAGGCCGGGTTGGCGCGCGATGCGGTCGCACACGCGTCGACGAGCGACGAAGCCGCGGAGCTGGTGGTGCGCTGCGTGGCACCGGGCGACGCCGTGCTGGTCAAGGGATCGCGCGGCATTCGGCTGGAACGTGTGGTGGAGCGACTGAAGGGGAGCAGCGGAGCCTCGTGAATGCTCTACCACTTGCTGTACTCGTTCCATGAGTACGCCTCGGTGTTGAACGTCACGCGCTACATCACGTTTCGCACCGCGGCGGCAAGCATCACGGCGCTGTTTTTGAGCTTGGTTCTCGGGCCATGGGTTATTCGCAAGCTACGGGAGTTCCAAATCGGCCAGGTGATTCGACACGAAGGCCCTGCCAGCCATCGTCCGAAAGCCGGTACGCCGACCATGGGCGGCTTGCTCATCTTGACGTCGGCGCTGGTGCCGACGCTGCTCTGGGCGGATCTCCGCAATCCCGACATCTGGGTCGCGGTCTTGAGCACTGCAGCCTGCGGTGCCATCGGCTTTGTCGACGACTACTTGAAGACGACGCGACGTTCGCACCATGGGCTGCAGCCGCGCTACAAGCTCGGCGCGACGGCACTGGTTGGCGCGCTGGTGGGGGTCTCGCTGCTCGTGATGGCGAGCTACGACTTGTACACGACGCGGCTGATCTTCCCGTTCTTCAAGTGGTTGATTCCAGACATCGGCTGGTTCTACGTGCCATTCGCGATGTTGGTGCTCATGGGAGCCTCCCATGCGGTCAACCTCACCGATGGTCTGGATGGCCTGGCCATCAGTTGCTTTGCAGTCGCGGCGGCGACCTATACGGCGCTGACCTACGTCACCGGCCACAGGGAGCTCGCGGAGTACCTGTTGTTGGTGCATTTTCCGCAAGTGGGAGAGCTCACGGTGTTCTGCGGTGCGCTGGTCGGCGCGGGCCTTGGCTTCTTGTGGTTCAACTGCTACCCGGCCGAGGTCTTCATGGGCGACGTTGGATCGCTCAGCCTGGGCGGCGCGCTGGGCACGGTTGCGCTCCTCATCAAGCAGGAGCTGCTGCTGCTGATCGTCGGCGGCGTGTTCGTGTTGGAGGCTTTGTCGGTCATCGTGCAGGTCGGGTCGTTCAAGCTGACCGGGCAGCGCGTCTTCAAGATGGCGCCGCTCCACCATCACTTCGAGCTGGTGGGATGGAGCGAGCCGAAGGTCATCACGCGCTTCCTCATCGTGGCGATCGTCTGTGCGCTCTTCAGCCTGACGACACTGAAGCTCCGGTGAGCGGTCAGGGCTTAAGACTCGAGATTCGCGATTCGAGGCTGCGAATGGACATGAGCGTGGCAGGTCGCCGGGTGCTGGTCGTCGGCGCCGCGCGGAGCGGTCTCGCGGCAGCTGATTTACTCGTCGACCGGGGCGCGCATGTCACGCTGACCGATGTGAGAACGAGCGTCGAAGCGGCCGATGCCCTGCGAGCGCGCGGTGTCACATTGGAGCTCGGAGGGCACCGGATCGAGACGCTGCGCGAAACGGATCTGATTGTGCTGAGCCCAGGCGTGCCACCCACGCAGCCCCTGCTCCGGACGGCACGCGAGTCCGGCGTGCCCATCGTGGCGGAGCTCGAGCTGGCTTCGTGGTTCCTTCGTGGTCGGGTCGTGGCGGTGACCGGCACAAAAGGGAAGTCGACGACGACAACGTTGATCGGTCACATGTTGGACGAGAGTGGGCTTTCTACGATGGTGGGCGGAAACATCGGCGTGCCGTTGTCGGCGCAGGTGGCCGACTCCATGCCGGAGACCGTGCACGTCGTCGAGGTAAGCAGCTTCCAGCTCGAAAGTATCGACACGTTTCATCCGTGGGTGGCGGTGATGCTCAACTTCTTTCCAGATCACCTCGACCGCCACGCCACGGAGGCGGACTATGCGGAAGCCAAAGCGCGCATCTTCGTGAATCAGACAGCGGACGATTGGGTCGTCGTGAACGCAGACGACGAGCATGCCCTGGCGCTTGCGGCGGGCGGCCGCGCCCGGCAGTTCACGTTCGGTCTGGATGAGGAGTTCCGGCAAGGGGTTGGCTTGGTCGGCGATTGGTTGGTGGCCCGGCTCGGCCTCAGCGAGCGGCGGCTGGTACCGCTGAGCGCCGTCAAGGTGAGAGGCCGCCACCTGCTGAGTGACGTAGCTGCTGCGGCGGCAGTAGCCACGCTCTGCGGAGCGGATGCGGAGGCGATGGTGCGCGCGGTCAGGCGCTTTACAGGCCTCGAGCATGCGCTCGAGCCGGTGGGCGATGTCGGCGGCGTGCGCTTTGTCAACGATTCGAAGGCGACCAACGTCGAGGCGACGCGTCGCGCTATCGAAAGCTTCGATGGCCGTGTCGTGGTCATCATGGGCGGCCGCTTCAAGGGTGGCGACCTGCACGAGCTTCACCCGGCGCTGACGTCACGTGACGCGAGTGTGGTGGCCATTGGCGAGGCCCGGCCACTCCTCCACCGCGCGCTCGACAGCGTCGTGGATGTACAGGACGTGGCTGACATGCGGGAGGCGGTGCGCGTCGGCCATGCCCTGGCTCACGGTGCCGGAACCGTGCTCCTGGCTCCCGCGTGCGCGAGCTTCGACATGTTCGACGATTACGCGCACCGTGGCCGGGTGTTCAAGGAAGAGGTGGAGATCCTCGCCCAGGACGAGGGGCGACGTGCCAGGGGCAAAGAGCAAGGGGGTGGGGCGAGCGACGCGCGGTCTGAAGACCGCGCGCTCCGTCGAAAAACATAGACGGGCCGGGCCGGAACGATCGGCCCAGACCCTCGGCGGATGGACAGGTAGCAAGGGGCCCCTTCGACAAGCTCAGGGCCCCTCGGAGGGCACGAAGCCATGAAAGAGCGCAGCGAACACGTGAGCGGTGAGCAGTCATCAGTCGCTTGCGGCGAGGGAAGAGCTGACTGCTGGGAACGCAGGCTGCCCCGGTCTGCGAAGTCGGTGTCTCCTTCCCCAGGTCGACTGATGACTGCTGACCGCTCAGGTTTCGCTCGTGCACTCGGCCGCGCCCGTGGTTTCGGGCGTAGCGCCGAAGGACTTTAGGGCCCGGACTTTCTAGTATGGCGCGGAAGCTGAAGTCGGACAAGCTGCTGTTCCTGGCCATCGTGGTGCTCGTGGCCCTGAGCGCGGTCATGGTGTACAGCGCCTCGACCGGCACGGCCATCGACCAGACCGGGCCCTCGTACCAGCTCATGTTTCGCCAGCTCACCTGGGCGGTGATCGGGTTCTTTCTGCTCGCGATTACGATGCGGCTCGACTACCGGACATGGCAGTCACCGGCCGTCATCTGGACGGCGGTGATACTGGTCACTGCAGCGCTGGTTGTGGTGCTCTTCGGCCGCGAGATCAACGGCACCCGCCGCTGGTTCGCCGTCGGCGGGATCGGAATCCAGCCGTCGGAGTTCGCAAAGCTGGCGGCCATCTTGTTCACGAGCGACCTGCTCGCCCGGCGGATGGAGCGGGTCAACGACGTGGCTGGGACGCTCGTTCCCATTGGGCTCATGACCGGGCTGTTCATGAGCCTCATTCTGCTCGAGCCGGACTTCGGCACGGCCATCACGCTCCTCGTCATCGTGAGCATGATGCTCTTTGCCGCCGGGCTCGACTATCGTTACCTCTTCGGGGTCGGTCTCGCAGCGCTGCCGGCCCTCTACATGGCGCTCGTGAGCGCCGACTATCGACGCCGACGCCTGTTCGCGTTCCTGGATCCGTGGGACGACCCGCTCGACTCCGACTTCCAGCTGATTCAATCGCTGATTTCCGTCGGCACCGGCGGCTTCACTGGGCGAGGCTTCATGGAAGGCGTCCAGAAGCTCTCGTATGTCCCTTTTCCACACACCGACTTCATCTACGCCGTGATCGGTGAAGAGCTCGGGTTGGTTGGTGCCACAGGGGTGCTGTTGTGCTTCAGCGTGATCGTGTGGCGCGGGTTGCGCATCGCCATGTCGGCGCAGGACCACTTTGGTGCGTTCCTTGCTGCCGGCCTGACCGCGTTGGTGGCGGCGCAAGCGCTCGTGAACATGAGCGTCGTTCTCGGTCTCTTGCCAACGAAGGGCATTCCGCTGCCGTTTGTGAGCGCCGGCGGCTCGTCGCTGGTCGTCAATCTGATTGGCATGGGGATCCTGCTCAACGTGTCGCAGCACGCGTCGCCCGACGGCTAGTGGAGGTTCACGGTAAGAGGTAAGAGGTGCGAGGCAAGAGGTTCAAGACAAGAGGTTCGAGGTGCGAGGTTGGAGGATTCGCGTGAGAGCCCGACCGAAGCGGCTCGGGTCGTCGTCGCGGGCGGTGGCACCGGGGGCCACCTCTATCCCGGCATCGCCGTGGCGCGCGAGTGGCTCCGCCGAAGGCGTGATGCGCGGATCACATTCGTCGGCACGGCGCGCGGGCTGGAAGCGCGCATCGTGCCGCGGGAGGGATTCGAGCTGGACACGATTCGCAGCGCGGGGCTCATGGGTCAGACCGCCGGAGCCTTCATCCGCGGCCTGGCGCTGCTGCCTCTGAGTGTGTTGGATGCGTGGCGTGTCCTTCGGGCCCGTGCGCCCGACCTCGTCATTGGAGTTGGTGGGTACAGCTCGGGGCCGGTGGTCTTGTTGGCCTCGTGGCGCGGCGTGCCGACGATGCTCCTCGAGCAGAACGCGGTGCCGGGATGGACGAATCGTCTGCTCGCGCATACCGTCCGAGCTGCCGCGTTGAGCTTCGAGCAGTCCCTACCCTACTTTCCGGGGCGTGGGTTCGTCAGCGGCAACCCGGTTCGAGCGGAGTTTCTGGGCGTGAGCGAGCGGCCGCCGGTGAGCGGCTCGCGGCGCGTGCTCGTGTTTGGAGGTTCGCAGGGCGCGCGCGCGATCAATGAGGCGATGGTGGAGGCGGCGCCGTACCTCGCGCGTGTTGGTGAACGGACGTCCATTGTGCACCAGACGGGGCAGCGGGACTTCGAGACGGTGACTGAGGCATATCGCCGCGCTGGGCTGGAGGCACGTGTGGAGCGATATCTCGACGACATGCCGCGTGAGATGGAAGCCGCGCACCTGCTCGTGTGCCGCGCCGGCGCGACGACCATCGCGGAGATCGCCGCGGCCGGTCGAGCGGCGGTCCTCATTCCGTTTGCGCGGGCCACCGACGAGCACCAGCTGCGCAACGCGCGTGCGCTCCAGCAGGAAGGCGCAGCGGATGTGATCGAAGAGTCTGCGTTGTCGGGCGAAGCGCTCGCCGCGCGGATCGCAGAATTGATCGCTGACGAACGACGACGTGAGTCGATGGCGCAGGCGGCGCGGAGCCTCGCTCGTGCCGACGCGGCGAAGGTCATCGTCGATCGGGCGTTGGAGTTGGTCGGTCGCCGAGAGGGGGCCAGGGGCTGAAGGGCGCCCGAATCGCGATGTTGGGACGCACGCGCAGCATTCATTTCGTCGGGATCGGCGGCATCGGTATGAGCGGTATTGCCGAACTGTTGGCGAATCTCGGCTATCAGGTGAGTGGCTCCGACTTGAAGACATCGGATGTCACGCGTCGACTCGCCGAGCTCGGCGTTCGCGTTGGCGAAGGGCACGACGCGTCGCATGTCGGCGCTGCCGATGTGGTCGTGGTGTCCTCGGCGGTTCGAGCGGACAATGTGGAGGTCGTCGAAGCGAGGCGCCGTCGCATTCCTGTCATCCCACGCGCGGAGATGCTCGCCGAGCTGATGCGACTGCGATACGGCGTTGCCGTGGCCGGCGCCCATGGCAAGACAACGACCACCTCCATGATCGCGGTGATGCTCGAGCGACTCGGTCTGGATCCCACGGCCGTGATCGGCGGTCGGCTCAGCGTCTTCGGCAGCAACGCCCGGCTCGGTCGGGGCGAGTACATGGTGGCAGAGGCGGACGAGAGTGACGGCTCGTTTCTGACGCTTTCTCCGGTCATTGCGGTTATCACCAACGTGGACCGGGAGCATCTCGACTACTACGGATCATTCGAAGCGCTGCTCGAGGCCTTTGTGACGTTCGCCAACAAAGTGCCCTTCTACGGTGCCGTGGTGCTGGGCGCTGACAACGAATCACTCAGAGGACTCATGCCGCGCCTGCAGCGGCGTGTCGTGACATACGCGCTCGACCGTGAGGATGTGACGCTGCGCGGCGTCGACGCACGGTGGGCGGGTACCGACACCGTGTGTACGGTGCTGCACCGGTCGCGTGACGAGGAATCGCCGCGGACGCTTGGCGAGCTGCGCGTTCGCCTGCCTGGACGGCACAATCTGGCCAATGCGCTCGCAGCCGTTGCGGTTGGCCTCGAGTTAGGGCTCGCGTTCGAGCGCACGGCAGACGCGCTCGCGGCGTTTCGCGGTGCGGAGCGTCGATTTCAGGTGCTTGGCAGCTCGAGCGACGTGACCGTTGTGGACGATTACGGGCATCACCCGACCGAGATACGTGCCGTGATCGACGCGGCGCGCACAGCATGGCCGCAGCGCCGTCTCGTCGTCGTCTTCCAACCGCACCGTTACACGCGCACTGCGGCGCTGCTCGACGAATTCGGCGCGACGCTCGCGGCTGCGGACGAGATCCTCCTCGTGCCTATTTACGCGGCCGGCGAAGAGCCCATCGAGGGGCTCAGTGTGCACGCAGTGGCGGAGGCGGTTCGGCACCACACGAGTGCGCCCGTCGAGGCTGTCGGCGATCTAGAAGAGATCGCTGGTCTTGTCGTGCAGCGGGCGAGGCCAGGCGACGTTGTGATCACGCTCGGAGCCGGATCGATTGGAGCCACGGGTCCACGGATTTTGCGAGCGTTGGCGGATCGCGCCGCGTGAGGCCGGAGACTGATTCATGGCAGTTCGGGCGCCAGCCGACAAGCGGTTTCGTCGCGCCAGGGTGAAACCGGCGCGGAAGAGCCGTGTGTACCTGAGGCGACTCGTGGTGGGCGTGAAACTGCTCATGGGAATCGCATTCGTCGGGTTGGCGGGCGAACGAGGGTACGCGCTCGCGACGAGCAGCCCCTTGCTGCGTGTCCAGCGCGTGGAAGTCACCGGCACGCACTATCTCGCAGAGAACGAGATCAACGCCGTGGTCGATGGATTGCAGGGCCGGAACGTGTTGTTGGTGAACCTGAGCGCGTGGCGTGAGCGGCTTCGATCGGCGTCGTGGGTGAAGGATGCTCAGGTCCGGCGCGTATTCCCGTCGACGGTTGCCGTCGCGGTTCGCGAGCGCCGGCCCATTGCGCTCGCGCGCCTCGACGGCGAGCTCTTTCTCATTGATGAAGATGGTGTCGTGACAGACGAATTCTCGCCACGCTACGCGGAGCTCGACCTGCCCATCGTGGACGGCTTGACGATCGTGTCACGCGACAGCGGGCTGCTGGTCGATCCAGAGCGTGCGCAGCTGGCGGCGCGGGTGACCGCTGCGCTGGCCGGCACGCCACTCCTCGACCGGCTTTCACAGCTCGACGTGTCGGACAAGCGGGACGCGGTAGCGCGTCTCACCGGCGACCAGGCTGTTTTACGCCTCGGAAGCGAGCGGTTCGCCGAGCGGCTGCGGTCGTATCTGGAGCTCGTGCCGCGGCTGAAGGCGCGTGTCGAAGACATCGAGTATGTCGATCTGCGCTTCGATGAGCGTGTGTACGTGCGGCCGGTAAATCCGGAGCGCGTGACAGCGCGGTTGGAGGAGGAGGGGCGTCTGGCGGCAAAGCGGCGCAAGGCGAATCACGCGAGGCGTTGAGGATGGAGAGGGCGGTCGGGGGCCTGGGCCCGGCGGCCGTTGGAGGCTTAGGTGCCACGCAGGGAACGATATCTGGTCGGATTGGACGTCGGCACGTCGAAGGTGGCGGCCATTGTCGGCGAGGTATTGGACGACGGCCGGCTCGAAATCATCGGCTTGGGCGTGGCTGAGGCGCGCGGGCTCCGCCGAGGAACCGTCGTCAATGTCGACGCGGCGGTCGAGTCGATCAAGAAAGCCATCGAGGAGGCGGAGCTCACAGCCGGCATCGAGATCGATTCGGTGTACCTGGCTTTAGCCGGGGCACACATCAAGGGGTTCAACAGCCGCGGTGTCGTTGCCGTCGCCGGCAAGACACGCGAGATCACGCCGGACGATGTCCGGCGAGCCGTGGAAGCGGCGCGCGCGTTCACGCTGCCCAGTGGACGCGAGATCTTGAGCGTCCTGCCACAGGACTTTGCGGTTGACGAAGAGGAAGGCATTGCCTCGCCGATTGGGATGACCGGCTCGCGCCTCGACGTCAACGTGCACATCGTGACCGGCAGCACCGCAGCGGTTCAGAACCTCACCGCCTGCGTGAATCGAGCAGGTGTCGAGGTCGCGGGGATGGTGCTCCAGCAGCTCGGGGCGGCAGAGGCCGTGCTGACACCGGATGAGCGTGAGCTCGGTGTCGCGCTCGTCGACATCGGCGGCGGATCCACGCACTTCGCGGTCTTCGAGCGCGGCAGCCTCTGGCACACGGGCGTGCTGGCCATTGGCGGCGACCATTTCACCAACGACATTGCCGTGGGGCTGCGCACGCCGGTCCCGGATGCCGAGAAGGTGAAGCGGCGGTGGGGCTGCGCCCTGGCCGCCATGGTGGCCGAAGACGAGACGATTGAGGTCGCGAGCGTCGGCGGGCGGAAGCCGCGCATCATGTCGCGGCGCATCCTCGCCGAGATTCTCCAGCCGTTGGCCGAGCGGACGTTCCACATGCTATGGGACGAGATTCGCAAGGCAGGATGCGAGAAGTCGCTGCATTCCGGGTTGGTGCTCACCGGCGGCTGTGCGGCGTTGGACGGGATGGCGGAGATAGCCGAGCAAATCTTCGATCTACCGGTCCGCCGTGGCTATCCCGCCAACGCGAACGGCCTGGCGGACTACGTGAACAGTCCCATTTTTGCGACGGCGGTGGGATTGGTGATGTATGCCCATCGAAACTTGGCAGACCCGGCGGCGCAAGCCGTGAGCGTAGGAGCGTTCGGACGGGTGGCGAGCCGATTACAGCGGTTGTTCCGAGAATTCTTCTAACGAAGATTCTTCTAACCAGCGAAGCCGATTGGAGGCGAGACGTGGAAAAAGGGCGAGCAGAGCGTGGGACACAGACCCGCAAGGAAGAGACGACGGCTTCTGAGCGCGACAAGCTCCGGCTAACGCTCGAAACCGAGGTACGCGCCGGCGCACGCATCAAGGTGATTGGCGTGGGCGGCGGCGGCAGCAATGCGGTGAACAGGATGGTCTGCTCCGGCTTGGGCGGCGTCGAGTACATCGTGGCCAACACGGACATGCAGGCGCTGCAGCAGAGCGCTGCGCCAACCAAGATCCAGATTGGCAACAAGCTCACGAAGGGGCTTGGTGCCGGTGCGGATCCCAACGTCGGTCGCAACGCGGCGCTGGAAGACACTGACAAGATCATCGAGGTGCTGGACGGTGCCGACATGGTCTTCGTTACCACGGGGCTCGGCGGCGGCACCGGTACCGGTGCGACGCCCGTGATCGCAAGCCTCGCCACCGAGCTCGGTGCCCTCACCATTGGCGTGGTCACCAAGCCCTTCAAGTTCGAGGGCCGGCGCCGTCAGGCACAGGCCGAGCGGGGGCTCGCCGAGCTCCGTGACTGTGTCGACACCGTGATCACGATACCCAACGAGCGGCTGCTGGCGACGATTGACCGGCGCACACCGCTCACCGAAGCGTTTGCCGCAGCCGACGACATCCTGCGTCAAGCGATTCAAGGCATCTCAGACCTCATCTTGATGCCAGGTCTCATCAACCTGGACTTCGCCGACGTGAAAGCCATCATGTCCGGCATGGGCTTCGCGATCATGGGCACCGGCCTCGCCGACGGAGACAACCGGTCGATCGAGGCGGCAAATCGCGCCATCTCGAGCCCGCTGCTGGAAGAGGCGTCGGTCAAGGGTGCACGCGGCGTCATCATCAACATCAGCGGCGGTTCCGACTGCTCGCTGCTCGAGGTGAATGAAGCTGCCTCCATCATCCAGGAAGCCGCACACGAGGACGCCAACATCATCTTTGGTGCTGTCGTCGATCCCGAGCTCGAGGGCAAGGTCAAGATTACCGTCATTGCCACCGGCTTCGACAGGCCCACACCGGCCATCCTGCAGGGGTCGGCGGCTGGTCAAACGCCCGTCGATCTGTCGTCCTTTGCGAGCTGGCAGACCGAACGGCCCACAGAGCGGCCGGCCGCCGCGCCGGCGCCGGCGCGGGTTTCCATCAGCCGCCGGGGCGCCATCGATCTGCCAGCAGGCCCGGTGCGTCATGGGCACAACGCCGATGAACCGGCCGACGCTGAGGCAGACTCACTCGAGCGCGGCGTCGCCACGGGCACAGATGGCGCCGGCGCCCGTGAGCTCCCCGCGTTCCTCCGCCGACAGCACGAGGATTGACGCGGCGGGGCTCGATTGACGTCGTAGAGCAAGTAGATCCAGCGGACACGTGAGCGGCGGCGTCTGAGCCGCAAACACCGCATGATTGGTACACAGCTGTTGTCGGGTTCCATGATTGCGCTCCTGGGTAGCGATTGAACGTGCCCGGACTCGTCTCGCCTGTCTTCGGCACGGCCTCGGCCGTGCCGACCGCTGGACCAGCGCCTGACCTGACCTACTTGGCGACGGCCGCCTCCGCTTCGTGGTTGGCGTACGCCTCCAAAATCAGCTCGCGCAGCTGTTCTTGCGCCGTGAGGTCGGTTACGGGACGCAGCAACGCGTAGCTTCGGCGCTCACCGCCCACCGAGTACTGACGGGCCGGAAAGGTCACGTTGCGTCCCGGCTTGCCTCGCCGTTCCCAGATGGCAAAGCCAATCAACTTGAGACCGATCAGCGGCTGCTGCTCGAAATGGAGCTCCACATCGGCCAGCTTGCCAGGTGGGTTGTCCGAATCGTTTGGTAGGATCTTGACGACCATGGTTCCTCCCGTCGGAACGCCGAAGACGAGCGAGAACGCCGCCTCGATGTCGACTACGGTGCGCCTCTCATGCTGGCTTGCAAGGTCGACACCACCATCAGCAAGATCCGGCGCGTCAGCGTAAGTCGCTGATAGATTGACAGATGCGTGAACGTGTTGCCGTGGGCTCGACTTGGAGGAGCGCGAGCGGTTGAGAAGTGCCAACTGGCGTTAGCGGGCCGGAACCCTTGAGAGCCGTAGCGCCGCGCGCGTCGGGGCGCGGCCGGAGTCTGCAGCACGCGAGAACGTGCAGCGCCGCTCGGTGCGATACGCGCCGGCGCGCGCCTCGCCGGTGCAGAATCAGCCGCGGCCTAGGAGAATGACGTGCGCCAGTGCCAGATCGCGTGCGTGGGTCAGCGTCAGCACGCTCTTGATGCCGCCAAGCGTGGCGAATCGCGACGCTGCGGCGCCGTGTAGTTGAAGCCGAGGGGGGCCATCCGTTCGGACGACCTCGACGTTATGCCAGACGACGCCGAGCGCGTGACCGGTGCCGAGCGCCTTCATCGCCGCTTCTTTGGCTGCGAACCGAGCGGCGAACGACGCGGCGGCCGTACGGCGTTGCCGGCAGTAGGCGATTTCTCCATCCGTGAACACGCGATGGACGAAACGGTTGCCGTAACGCTCGATCACGTCGGCGATCCGTCCGATGTCGGTTGCGTCGATCCCGATGCCAACGATGTCCATTGACGAGCCTCTCGCGCCCGGGCGACAGGGCGCGCGTCACACTCGGCATCCGTTCCGCGGACGCCCGGAACGGAGTCGAGGGGCGAGTAGCCACCAGGATAACCCGCTCCCTCCCGATCCTGCGCCTGAGGTTGGATTCTACTGGAGTGAGGTGCCGTGGGGCCGTGTCGTACGGTGTGCTGCGCTCGATCCATTTGCGGACCACTTCTTCTCGGCTCGCGGTCTCGAGCCATTGGCTATCGATGTGCCTCCGCACCCGACGGCAAACCAGCCGCCGTCGACACGTCTCCTTGCGGAGTACCTCGACGCGTCGGCTGGCAACGTTTGGCGTGTGCGTCAGGTGCACGGCGCCGCTATTTGCACGGCTGCCGCAACGCCGCGCGTGAACGAGGAGGACGAGTGGCCAATGGCCGACGCGCTCGTCACTGACCGGTCGGATCTGGTGCTCACGGTGAGAACAGCCGATTGCGTTCCGCTGTTCCTGGTGGATTCTGTGCGCAACGTGGCCGCCGCCGTGCATGCCGGGTGGCGCGGTCTGGCGTCTCGGGCCATTGCCGCCACTGTCGCCCATCTGCAGTCGTACTACGAGGTGCGTGCCACGGACATCGTTGCTGCGGTCGGCCCCAGCATCGGACCCACGCGTTACGTCGTGCGAGAGGACGTGCCTCGTGCGTTCCTGCACGCAGGACACGATGAAGCTTCCTGCTCACGCTGGTTCCGGCCAGTTGCCGAAGCCGCCGAGCAGGAGGACACCTTTGAAGCGGAAGCGCTCACTGACGCTGCGCCCCTCACGATCGGTACCGGTTCCGCGACTCCCACAGAGCGGTTCCCAGCCGGTGAGTACCTCTTCGACATGTGGCAGATCAGCCGCGAGACACTCACGACCGCCGGCGTCCTTCCTGCGCACATCCACGTTGCCCGGCTCTGCACGGCAACGCATGTCAACGTGTTTCATTCCTACCGCGTGGAGGGGGCTGGCGCGGGCCGCATGATCAATGCGATTCGTCCCAACAAGCTCCTGCGAGACGTTGCATGAGATCAGGAATCAGGAAAAGGGGACAGGCCCTTTTTCGTCGGCGTCAGTTCTGAAAAGGGGCCTGTCCCCTTTTCCTGACTCCTGCTTCCTGCTTCCTGATTCGCTTCGTCCATAGCCAGGTTCGCGAGGCGATCCGCCTCTCGGTTGGCCTCGCGAGGCACGTGCTCGAACCTGACGTGGTCGAGGCGCGCCGCCAGTGCCACCGCCGTCGCGTAGAGCGGCTTGAGGTTGGGATGACGGACCTTGTATTCACCGCGCATCTGACGCACGAGAAGCTCGGAGTCCGATCGCACGGTGAGCGCCGGATGTCCGTGCGTCGTTGCCCACGTCAGGGCGGCGAGGAGGCCGTGATACTCCGCGACGTTGTTGGTCACGACGCCTAGTGGCTCGCCGAGCTCGGCCAGGAGCTCGCCGCTCTCCGACTCGATGCGCACGCCGTAGCCCGCGGGGCCAGGATTGCCGCGCGCTCCTCCATCCGTGTAGGCAACGATCATGAGAATCAAGCGCTATTGCTGCGACGCGGGCTCGGTTGCCGGGGTCGGCGCGCGGACATAGAGGATACGGTTACAAATGTCGCACTGGACGGGCCGGGCGCCGCGCCGCGCTTCTTGATAGATGACCGGCCGCAGCCGCACGTGACAGGCCGTGCAGTGACCATCGCGTGCTTCGGCAAGCGCCTGGCCCTGGCGCCGCTGCGCGACCCTCGTATAGAGCGCCAACGCTTGCGGGTCGATTTCCGCCACGTGGCGTGCGCGTTCCGTCTCGGCGGCGCTGATCTCCTGCTCTATTTGTGCTGCTTCCGCGGTGCGCGCGACACGTTCACGTTCGGCAAAGGAGCGCGCTTCGTCGAGGCCCGCTTCGGCCGCCTTCGCGCTGGCAGCCAGCTCGTCATGGGAGACGAGCCGCTCCAAGAGCTGGTCCTCGAGTGTTCGCACCTCCTCCTGTACAGACGCAATCTCGTGTTGCATCGCGTGATATTCGCGGTTGGTCTTGACCTCCATCAGTTGGTCTTTGTACCGCGAGAGGCGACTCTGGGCGGCTGCCAGGTCACGCTCGAACCCGCGGCGAGCCACCTCGTTCTCGGTTGCCCGCTCCCGGGCCGTCGCCAGCGCTGCCTCGGCTTCCCCTACCGCCATGTCGCACGCGGCCAGCCGGTCGGGCAGCGCTGCCACTGTCTGCCGCCGCCGAGCAATGCCATCGTCCAGTTCTTGGAGACGGACGAGGTGTTCGAGACTTGGGTCCATGAAGGCGGACGTATGACAATCGTAGGGGCTGTTCGAGCACCGCTGCCGTTGACGAACGTGCATTCTACGTGCGCGCTCGCTGAGGAGCAGAGCGAACCAATGCAATCTTGCCGCAGATTACCACAGCAGGCGAGCGAAGGCTGGTGGGCCCACCAGGATTCGAACCTGGGACTGGCCGGTTATGAGCCGGCGGCTCTGACCGCTGAGCTATGGGCCCATTCTAGGTTGGAGGTTCGAGGTTCGAGGTTTGAGGTGGTGGCAGGGCACAGCTTCCGAGGCTTAGCCGACCTGCGTCCGGGCAGAAGCGTCGTGCATCGAGGTTAAGGCTCGACTCCAACTTCGGACTTCCAGCCTTTGAACCTCGACCCTCCTACCCGGCTAGCCGATGTCGACCCCAACCGTTGGCCCTTCCACCTTGAACCTTGAACCTCGAACCTTGAACCTTGAACCTCGAACCTCCCTACGGCTGTCGCCCCTCGAGGAACGGCCGGAGCTTACGCGCGCGTGAAGGGTGGCGCAGCTTCCGCAACGCCTTCGCTTCGATCTGGCGAATGCGCTCACGCGTGACGGCAAAGTTCTGACCCACTTCCTCGAGCGTGTGCTCCGAGCCGTCCGCGACGCCAAAGCGCATCTTGACAACCCGTTCCTCGCGGGGTGTGAGCGTCTTGAGCACGTCCTCGGTCTGCTCCCGGAGATTCAGATTGATGACCGAGTCTTGAGGTGACGTGATGCTCTTGTCTTCGATGAAGTCCCCGAGGTGGCTGTCTTCCTCTTCACCGATGGGCGTTTCCAGCGAGATGGGCTCTTGCGCGATCTTGAGGACCTTGCGGACCTTCGAGACCGGGATGTCCATGCGCTGCGCGATCTCCTCGGAGCTGGGCTCGCGGCCAAGCTCCTGCACGAGCGCACGGGACGTGCGAATGAGCTTGTTGATCGTCTCGATCATGTGCACGGGGATCCGGATGGTTCGCGCTTGGTCGGCAATCGCACGCGTAATCGCCTGCCGAATCCACCAGGTCGCGTACGTGGAGAACTTGTAGCCCCGGCGCCACTCGAACTTGTCGACCGCTTTCATCAAGCCGATGTTGCCCTCCTGGATGAGATCCAGGAACTGCAAGCCGCGGTTCGTGTACTTCTTTGCAATCGAGACGACGAGCCGGAGGTTCGCCTCGACCAGCTCTTGCTTGGCCTCTTGCGCTTCGTACTCACCGCGTTGAATCGTCTCCAGCGTGTGCACCAAGGACTCGGGGGTGTCTTCGAGCTGCTCGCTGAGCTCGCGGAGCTGGCCCTTGGTGTCTTTGTGGCGCTTGATGAGCGCCTTCCGCTCTTCGTCACGCAGCTTTGGTACCCGGCGCCCCTTGGCCGGCTTCGGCGGATGCAGCTGCAGATCCACCTGACCGAGCTCGCGCTGGCGCCGCTGGACGCGCTCGACCTGCTCTTTGATGTCATCGATGAGCTTGCGCTTGATCGCCTCGGTGAACTCGATGCTGCGAACGAGGCGCGAGAGCTCCACGCGTGCGCGGAAGGCCCTCCACTTGGCCCGCCGCCACGCGCCAACCGGTCGCTTCGATGTGGACTGGAACTTGACGTCCCGCTTCTTCCAATCCTGCCAGGCCTTCTTGACCGCCTCGATCTGCCTGAGGAAGTCCTTGTGGCGCTGCTCGATGCGCTGATCCGTGACCTCTTCGTCCTGAAAGACGGTGAGCTCGCGAATGGTGCGCTGGCCAGCCTTGAGCTGCTCGCCCAGCTCGATAATCTTGCGTGCAATCGTCGGCGTCCGCGAGATTGCCTTGATGACCGTGAGCTTGCCCCGCTCGATGCGCTTGGCAATGGCCACCTCGCCCTCGCGGGTCAGCAGCGGCACCGTGCCCATCTCGCGGAGATACATCCGCACCGGGTCGTTCGTCTTGTCCAGCGCGCCCGGGGTCAGATCGAGCTCGAGCTCCTCCTCCGGTCGATCGAGCTTCTCTTCGCGGTACTTCTCCTCCGAGTCGACGATGTCAATACCTGCGTTGCCGAACGTGCTGAACAGATCGTCCAGGTCGTCCGGAGACGAGGTGATGTCCGACGGCAGGAGCTCGTTGACCTCGTCGTACAGCAGATATCCCTTCTCCTTCCCGAGCGTGATCAACGTCCGCACTTCGTCGTACTTGTCTTCAATTGACAAAGTCATTCCTCCTCGGCCAGACCCCTTGAAGTCCGTGCCGGTAGATCTTGCCATTATAAAGCCTTTCACGTTTCCAATGCTTCGATGCGCCGCCCGAGCTCTACACTTTTATGCATCAAGCGCTGGAGCTCGGCAGTATCCGCGCCCACGCCAAGCTCTTGCAGGCGGTCGATTTCGAGTCGTGCGGCGGCCCGTTCCCGTTGATAGCGCAGCAGTCGCAGGGTGCGCACGCAGTCGGCTGGCGCCGAAGGTGCCCCCAACCGCGCGGCCAGCCCGGTCAGCATCTGGGCGTCCTCATTTGTTAGACGCTCCAGCAAGGCGGTTGGTATCGCCTCTGGGGGAAGTTCTTGCAACTCCAGCGCCTCCCGGACGACGGCAGCCGAGGCGAGCCCCACCAGATCCTCCGGTTCGACCGCCGCCAGCGCGGCCATGGCCTCCGTGGGGCTGGTCAACAGGCCGGCAAGCAGCTCCCGTTCCGCCCGCTTCAGCCCGCCTGCGGCCCCGCTTCCCGCCCGGCCAGCCACCCCGCCCGCCCCTAGTTGGTGCCGAGTCTCACCGGGCAGCTTCGTCTGCCGGGTAACCGCCGCCTTCCGGATCTGCTGGCGGACGACTTCCTCACTTATCCTGGCGCGATGCGCCACCCGGTCGGCAAACTGGTCACGTGCGGCGGCGTTGGGAACCCGCGCCGCCACCGCCAACAGCTCGTCGAGAAATGCCAGACGACCCTCGGGGGTCGCCATGTCGACGCGCGCCGCGGCGCGATCAGTCACGTATTCCAGATACGGCCGCGCCTCGCGCAAGGTCGCCGCATAGGCGTCGCCGCCGTGCCGCCGCACGAAGGTGTCAGGGTCCTCACCAGGAGGCACGACCGCCACTGCTACTTGGAACCCTTCCGCGACCAGGAGGTCACATGAGCGCAGCGCCGCCCCATGGCCGGCGCTATCGGCGTCGAAGTTCAAGATGATGCGTGACGTGAAACGACGGAGTAGCTGCGCCTGCGTCACCGATAGTGCCGTCCCGCATGTCGCCGCGATGGTGCGCACCCCGGCCTGCCACGCCTGGGCGAAATCGAAGTACCCCTCGACCAGCACCGCCGCCTGCGCCTTGCGGACCTCTGCTTTGGTCAGGTGGAGACCGTAGAGCACCCGGCTCTTCGTGTAGAGCGGCGTCTCCGGTGAGTTCACATACTTGGGAAGCTGCTCCGCCGCCATGGCACGCCCGCCAAACGCCACGACCGAGCCGCTCTCGCGGCAGATGGGAATCATGAGGCGGTTGTGGAATCGGTCGACGAACGTGCCGTTGTCACGCGCGACCACCAGGCCGCCCTTCAGCAGGAGTGACGTCGGAAAGCCCTCTCGACTGAGGTGCGCCAGCAGCGTGCCGCGTCCGGGCGCGTACCCGAGACCGAGAGCCTCCGTTGTCTCCGGTGTCACATCACGCTCAGCAAGCAATTGTCGCGCCGCCCGTCCCTCGGTTGATTGGAGCCGTTCCTGAAAGAACCGCGCCGCGACTTCGTGGGCGCGCAGGAGCTCCTCACGCTCACTGTCGGCCTGTGCCGAGCCCACCCGCGTCCCCGCGCGGCCTCCGCTCGCCTCCTGAACCTCCGGCACCGTCACGCCGAAACGCGCCGCAAGCCGCCGAACGGTCTCGGGAAACCCGAGCCCTTCCTGGAGCTCGACGAACTTGAACACGTCTCCGCCGACACCGCAGCCAAAGCAATGGAAGAACCCGCGCTCGCGATTGACGCTGAACGAGGGCGTCTTTTCCGCGTGAAACGGGCACAGGCCCACGTAGTTGGCCCCCGTTCGCTTCAAGGCGACGTAGTCCTGCACGACGAGCACGATGTCGGCGTGCATCCGCAGCTCGTCGATGAAGGACTGGGGGAAAAGGGCCACTACTCCTTGAGCTCCACCACTGTGACTGCCCTGCCGCCGTGCTCGTCAGCCGCCGGGCCGACGCCGGTCACCAGCGGGTGTTCCTTGAGAAATGCACGGAGGGCCTCGCGTAGCCGGCCCGTGCCATGTCCGTGGACGACACGCACGACCCGCGTATCCGCCAGGATCGCCTGATCCAGGAACTTATCGGCTCGGTCCAGCGCCTCGTTCACCGTGCAGCCGATGACATTCAGCTCGGTGGCCGTTGTCTCGGGCGATTCGAGCGTCACCGTGACATGGCTGCTCGCGCCTCGATCCAGGTCGTCCCGCGCGGTACGCCCCTGTTCGCCGCGCGCGACTCGACCCTGCGTGCGGGCTGGGCTCGAGACGAGATGCAAGTCGCTGAGCGCCGCTCGCAGGCGCTTGCCTCTGACATCGACCTCGGCCTCCCCGCGCGGGGAGAGCGACTGCACCGTGCCCTCGACACCAAGCGGCGCTACGACGACCCGGTCGCCGACGCGTGTGTCCCTCGAGTGTTCTAACGCATCAGCCCCCTCTGTTGTTACATGCGGCTCGCTGTTTCGCTGTGCTCGATCGGACAGTTCCTCGAGTCGGGCGCGGGCGTCGCTGCGCAGCCCGCCCAGCTCGCCCGTCGTGACCGCGACCAGTCGCGGCGCTGCGCGCCGGCGGGCGTCCGTCTCGATCTGCGCCGCCTTCGCCTTGAGGTCTGCCACGACGCGGTCGATTTCTCGCCGTGCGTCGCGAAGTCGTTCGTTGAGCGTCGTTTCCAGCCGTCGCCGTAGCTGTGCCTCTCGCTCTCGGATCGCTGCCTCCCGCACGCGCGCTGCGGCGAGCTCCGCTTCTGCCTGCTCACGCGTGCGCCGCGCCAGCCGTTGCTCCTGGTCGAGAGCCTGCAGGTCCCGATCCATTCGTGCAAGACGTTCGGCCAGTTGTGCCTGCTCCCCCGTGCGGTGTTGGCGCGCACGGTCGACGATCTCAGGATCCAGGCCGAGGCGCGTCGCAATTTCGAGCGCGAGGCTTGCACCGGGCGACCCGTACAGCAACCGATACGTGGGCGCAAACGTCTCGGGCTCGAAGCCGAAGGCTGCCGCCGTGACGCCTTCAGTCGTCAAGGCGTACGACTTGAGTTGATCGTGGTGTGTGGTCACGATGACGAGCGCACCGCGTGTCCTGAAGTGATCGACGATCGCCACGCCGAGCGCCCCGCCATCGACAGGATCCGTGCCGGCTCCCAGCTCGTCGAGCAGCACGAGACCCGGGAGCGCGAGCGCGCGATCCATGGCCGCGATATTCGTCACGTGGCCCGAGAACGTGCTGAGGTTCGCCGCGATCGACTGCTCGTCGCCGATGTCGGCGAAGAGGGACTGGAATACGGGCAGCTGCGTGCCCTTGTCAGCCGGCACGAGCAGGCCGGCTTGCGCCATGAGCGGCAAGAGGCCCGCCGTCTTGAGCGCGACCGTCTTGCCGCCGGTGTTGGGCCCCGTGACGACCAGCACACGCGTGGGCGGGATCACGAGCAGGTCGACCGGTACGGGCTCCAGTACGTTCCGCTCGGCGGCGTCGATCGAGCCGATCCGGTCCTGACGCTCTTCGACGAGCTCGGCGCGCCCGTTGGCCCCGCCATCCTCGAGCCGGTGGCGAACAGCCGCCATGAGCAACGGATGTCGCGCGCCGCGCAGCTCGAGCCGCCCATCCGCAGCAAGAATGGGCTCGACGCCCTTGATGGTTTGCGAGAAGCGCGCTTTCGCCTGGGCCAGGTCGAGCGCTGCCGCCGCGTCCAGTGTGTCCCGCAGATCCGAGGCGCGCGCGCGGAAGCGATCGCTGAGCTCGCGTAGGATGCGCTGGATCTCCTCCGTTTCTTGGTCCTCGAGTGCGGCGATGTCGTTGTTGATGTCGGAGGAAGCCAACGGCTCGAGAAACAGGGTCGCGCCGCTCGCCGACGCTCCATGGACGAGCCCCGGGATGGCGTGGCGATGCTCCGCTTTCACCATCAACACGAACCGGCCGTTGCGCTCGGTGACGACCGGCTCCTGTAGGTAGCGAGCGGTCTCTCGTCCGCGCAGGTACGCCTCCAGGGTCGCGCGCAGCTGTTGACGCTGCCTGCGCAGGCGAGCTCGAATCTTTCGAAGTAGGTCACTCGCGTCGTCGAGGAGGTCGCCCGAAGGGCCAATTGCGCGCCGTACCGCCGCGATCTCCACCGTAAACGAGGCCAGCCCTTCCGCAAGCGGACGGAGGTGTGGCCAGCGACCTCGTTCCCGCTCCAGCACGAGCACACGCGTCTGGCCAGTGCTGTCGAGGAAGTCGGCGAGCGCGAGCAGTCGCTGGGGCTCGACGGCCCGGCCAACAATCTTTAGCGCCGCGAGCGCCTGATCGAGACCCTCGTTCGCGCGCAGCGGGAAGCCGCCAGCCTCATCGTGAAACGCGACGACCTCGCGGGTCAGGGCGAGGCCGCGCAGTACCTGAACGGTCTCCGTAGCAGGTTGCAGCGTGGAGACCCGTCGGGCGCCAAGCGGCGTCAGCGCGAATGTGCGGACGACCTGGACGATACGGTCGAACTCGAGGGTGCGCAGCGTTCCGGGGCTCATGGAGCTAAGATGCAGCGTACAGCAGGTTGGGGCTGCTGGGGTGACAGGGTGACAGGGTGAGGGGGTGACGGCGGTTCGAGCACTCGGGCACGCGCCGAACAACCTAGAAACCTACTCGACGTAACCCGTCGTCTCGGATCGCCCGGTGACCTTGTCACCCGGTCACCCGGTCACCGTGTCACCCCACGTCGATACCCCCCCAACGCCGGGCCTGCCCTGCCATTACGGCAGAGCTGCATTGACTGCCCAGAAGCGGCCGGCTACACTGAGAAATTCGTGTGGCTGGTCGCGACGTGAAGTAACCTATGTTGGAAACCTCCGTCCTGGCGGCCTATTTCTTTGTACTTTCGATTCTGGCCCTCTACGGTTGGCACCGGTATTTCCTGATATTTCTATACCGGAAGCACCCCCCGAAGCCTGGGCCGGAGTCCCTTCCGGATCCGCTGCCACGGGTCACGGTTCAGCTGCCCATTTACAACGAGATGTATGTCGTCGACCGTCTGGTCGACGCCGTGTGCGCGCTCGACTATCCGGCCGAGTTGTTGGAGATCCAGGTCCTCGACGACTCGACGGATGAGACACGCGAAATCGCGGAGCTCGCCGTCCGGAGGCACGCCGCCCAGGGCGCGAATATCAAGTACTTTCACCGCAGCAACCGCATCGGGTTCAAGGCGGGTGCCCTCGAAGAGGGTTTGAAACAGGCGCAGGGGGAGCTTGTTGCCATCTTCGATGCGGACTTCGTCCCAATGCCGGACTTCCTGCAACGGACACTGTCTCAGTTCACCGATCCCAATGTCGGCATGGTGCAGGCCCGATGGGGACATCTCAACGCAGATTATTCATTGCTGACTCGTGTGCAGGCCATCATGCTCGATGGGCACTTCGTGCTCGAGCACGGCGGCCGCAACCGGTGGGGCTGCTTCTTCAACTTCAACGGTACGGCGGGGATCTGGCGGCGCACGACCATCGAGGATGCGGGCGGTTGGCAGCACGATACGCTCACCGAGGACCTGGACCTCAGCTACCGCGCGCAGCTCCGGGGCTGGCGGTTCGTGTTCCTCGAAGACGTCGTCGCGCCGGCGGAGCTGCCCGTTGAGATGAACGGCTTCAAGTCGCAACAACATCGCTGGGCGAAGGGCTCCATCCAGAACTGCCGCAAGCTGCTGCCGCGGGTGCTGGCGTCGGATCTTCCGTTCAAGGTCAAGCTCGAAGCGTTCATGCACCTGACGGCGAACTTCAACTACCCGCTGATGGTGGTGCTCTGCATCTTGATGTTCCCGGCGATGTACATCCGCTACAACATGGGCTGGCACGAGATGATGCTGATCGACGTGCCCCTGTTCGTCGCGGCCACCGCATCCATCGTGAGCTTCTACGCATTCTGCCAGCGGCAGCTCTATCCGGATTGGCGGCGGCGCCTCAGGTACGTGCCATTCTTGCTGTCCATCGGGATTGGCCTCTCAATCAACAACGTCCGCGCGGTCCTCGAGGGGTTCTTCGACAAGGAGAGTGGTGAGTTCACGCGCACGCCCAAGTATGGGGTCGAGCGCACCACCGACGACTGGATCAGCAAGAAGTACCATCAGAGCATGCTCGCCCAGCCGGCGCTGGAGGTTGGGTTGGGGCTGTACTTCACTGCCGCGGTCTTCTATGCGCTGGCCAATCAGATCTACGGCACGCTGCCATTTCTGCTGCTCTTCCAGGTTGGATACCTCTACACGGGCCTCCTTTCGCTCGTCCAACAATTTGGCGGCAACGACATGGCGCTCACCACCCAGGTTGCAGGAGAATAGTCAGGAATCCTGAATCCCGGCTCCTGAACCCCGAATCCGGAATCCTGAGAATGTCCACGACTGCAGAGATCAAGCCGAAGTCTGGTCTGGAGGATGTAGTGGCCACCTCGTCGGCCATCTGTTACATCGATGGCCAGCAGGGCGTGCTGGCTTATTGCGGCTACGATATCCACGACCTGGGCCAGCATGCGACGTTCGAGGAGGTTTGCTTCCTGCTGTGGCACCGTCGGCTGCCGACGCGTGCCGAGCTGGGCGACCTTCAGTCGGCCCTCGCCGCCGCGCGGCCGCTTCCGGAACCGCTCATCCGGCTGATGCGCTCCCTGCCGCCATCCGATGACGGCCAAGGCGGCATGGACGCGCTGCGCACGCTCACGTCGGCGCTCACGCACTTCGACCCGGCACCCTCGACGCGCGGCTCTACGCGAGAGAGCTACGACCAGGCCGTGCGCCTCACCGCGCAACTGGCGAGCATTGTGGCGACGTGGGGGCGGATCAGCGCGGGCGGCGCGCCCGTCGCGCCCGATCCGGCGCTGAGCCACGCGGCGAGCTTCCTCTACATGCTCACTGGGGATCGCCCGCATGCCACGGCCGTGCGCGCCTTCGATATCGCCCTCATCCTCCATGCGGACCACGAGCTGAACGCCTCCACGTTTGCCGCGCGGGTCGCCGCCGCGACGCTCACCGACCTCTATTCGAGCATCGTCGCAGGGATCGGAGCGCTCAAAGGGCCGCTGCATGGAGGGGCGAATGCGGACGTGATGCACCTGCTGCTCGAGATTGGCGAGGATGCGAGCGACGAGCGGGTCGAGACCGTGATTCGCGCCAAGCTCGCACGCAAGGAGAAGATTCCCGGCTTCGGTCACCGCGTCTATCGGACGGAGGATCCGCGGGCGACGCACCTGCGCCGCATGTCGCGCGAGCTTGGTGAGCGTGCCGGCCACCCGCGCTGGTTCGAGATGTCGCAGAAGATCGAGGCGCTCGTCCGCGCCGACAAGCCGAACCTTTACCCGAACGTCGACTTGTATTCGGCGTCGACCTACTACACGTTGGGCATTCCTATCGATCTGTTCACGCCCATCTTCGCCGTGAGCCGGGTATCGGGCTGGACGGCGCACGTGCTCGAGCAGTACGCCAATAATCGACTGATCCGTCCGCGCGCCGATTACATCGGTCCGACCTATCCGCAGACATTCAATCAGCGGTAGAGAAAAGGAACCGGGTACCTTTCCGCGCCCGAAAAGGTACCCGGTTCCTTTCCTCCCCGCCGTGAGTCTCGGCGTCAAGTGCGCTAGAATAATGTGTTTTGCGGCGTCCCCGATGTCCCAGCAGTTGGTGAGGAACTTCTCAGTCATCGCTCATATCGACCACGGCAAGTCGACACTCGCCGACCGCATCCTCGAGTTAACCGGTGCACTAGAGGCGCGAGAGATGGAGGCCCAGGTCCTCGATAGCATGGATCTGGAGCGCGAGCGCGGCATCACGATCAAGGCGCACGCCGTCCGGCTCGCTTACGCCGCCGCCGACGGGCAGACCTACGTGCTGAATCTCATCGACACCCCGGGGCACGTGGACTTCTCGTACGAGGTGACGCGATCGCTGGCGGCCTCTGAAGGGGCGCTGCTCTTGGTCGACGCTTCGCAAGGTGTCGAAGCGCAGACACTGGCGAACGCCTACCTCGCGGTCGACTCCAACCTGGAGATCATCCCCGTTATCAACAAGATCGACCTGCCCGGCGCACAGATCGAGGAGACGCGGCGCCAGATCGAGGAGATCGTCGGGCTCGATGCGAGCAGCGCCATCCTCACAAGCGCCAAGGAGGGCACGGGGACCCGAGAGCTTCTCGAAGCGATCGTCCAGCGCGTGCCAGCACCGAAAGGCACGCTCAACGCGCCGCTGAAGGCGCTCCTCTTCGACTCCTGGTACGATGCTTACCGGGGCGTCGTCATCCTGGTGCGTCTCGTGGACGGAGTCCTGCGGCCGGGCACCAAGGTTCGGTTGATGGCCACCGGTCAGACCTGCGACGTCGAGCAGGTCGGCGTTTTCACGCCCAAGCCCGTGGTCAGGGATGCACTGTCGGTGGGCGAGGTGGGCTTCGTCATCGCCGGTATCAAGAACGTCGCCGATGCGAAGATTGGCGACACGATCACCGACGCCGTACGCCCGACCGCCGAGCCCTTCCCTGGCTTCCGCGAGATGAAGCCAATGGTGTTCGCGGGGCTGTATCCCGTGGAGGGCCACCACTACGCCGAGTTGCGCGATGCGCTCGAGAAGCTGCGGCTGAACGATGCGGCCTTTCACTTCGAGCCGGAGACCTCGGCGGCGCTCGGCTTCGGCTTCCGCTGCGGCTTCCTCGGTCTACTCCACATGGAGATCGTCCAGGAGCGGCTCGAGCGTGAGTTCGACGTCGACCTGGTGACCACGGCGCCCGGTGTGCTCTATCGCGTGATCACGACGGACGGCCAGCTGCACGAGATCGACAATCCGGCCCAGCTCCCCGAGGCGGGACGCATCACCAAGTTCGAAGAGCCGGCGATCACCGCCATGATCATCACACCCGCGGCGTTCGTGGGCGGGATTCTCCCCCTGTGTCAGGAGAAGCGGGGTGTCCAAAAGGGCCTCGAGTACCTGGCGGCAGACCGTGTGCTCGTGACCTACGAGCTGCCCTTCAACGAGGTGGTCCTCGACTTCTATGATCGCCTCAAGAGCGTCTCCCGCGGGTACGCCTCTCTGGACTACCACGTCAGCGGTTATTGGGAGTCGCCGCTGGTCAAGCTCGATATTCTCGTCAACGGCGAGCCGGTGGACGCGTTATCGGTGATCGTCCATCGTGATATGGCGTACGCGCGCGGGCGGGCGCTGGCCTCGAAAATGCGAGAGCTCATCCCACGCCAGATGTTCGAAGTCGCGATTCAGGCCGCCATCGGCGGTCGGATCGTCGCACGAGAGTCGGTCAGGGCGCTCCGGAAGAACGTCTTGGCCAAGTGCTACGGTGGGGACATCACGCGCAAGCGCAAGCTGCTCGAGAAACAAAAAGAGGGGAAGAAGCGCATGAAGCGCGTCGGTCGCGTGGAGATTCCGCAAGAAGCGTTCCTGGCAGTGCTGAAGGTGGGAAGCGAGAGCTGAAGCGGAAAAGGGGCCAGTCCCCTTTTCCGCGTTCGGGACGAACATGACGACAACGTTCAAGAAGTCGACGATTCGCGAGTACTTCGAGTCGATTGTCATTGCCGTGATCTTGGCGCTGTTCATCCGGACGTGGGTGTTCCAGGCGTTCAAGATTCCAACGGGATCGATGGAGAACAATCTGCTCGTCGGCGACCATCTCGTGGTCAATAAGTTCGCATATGCGCCCACGGCAATGGGGCTCGAGCGTGCGATCCTGCCAATCGGGACGATTGCCCGCGGCGACATCGTCGTCTTCAAATACCCTCAAGACCCGGAGCGCGACTTCATCAAGCGCGTGATCGGCCTGCCGGGCGAGACCGTCGAGGTGCGTAACAAGAAGGTCTACATCGACGGCCAGCCGCTCGACGAGCCGTACGTGCATTTCCTCACACCTCCAGCGTCGGGCCCGTCGGAGATTATCGGCTTCGATCTCCGTGAGCAGTATTCACCCCAACAGGTGCCGGACGACCACTACTTCGTCATGGGAGACAACCGCGACAACTCACAGGACAGCCGCTATTGGGGCTCCCTGCCGCGCAACTTCATCAAGGGTAAAGCGATGATGATCTACTGGTCCTACGAGAGCAGCCCGCAGCTCTATCAGGACGAAGGCGTCGGTGCAGGCGCACGCAGCTTCTTTTCCACGCTCACACACTTCTTCACGCGTACCCGCTGGAGTCGATTGGGACATCAAATCCACTGACCACTGATCACTGTTCTGCGGTGACCAGCGGTTTTGGCACCTCTGCTTGCAGTGCCTGTACGAAGCGCGTGACGCCGACGACCACGACGCCAACGGCCAGGATGAGCAGAGCGACTGCCGTCACGCCGAGCACCGCATTGACCCCGGCGAGGTTCACGCGGGCCAGCAGCGCGAGGGCTGCGATCGTGGTAGCGATCATGAAGATAGCGGGCACCAGGGCAAACAGCGTGTGCCGCGCCCGTTGCGCCAGCCAGACGCTGACCGTCACCAGCGCGAGGGCGCCAATGAGCTGGTTGCCGGCGCCGAAGATCGGCCACATCTGTCGGACTGTGCCGCTCACGGAGAAGAAGAGCATGAGCGCGACCGCAATGCCGGTGTTCACGTACACATTGCGAAGGACCGTCGGAACCGCGCCTTCGAATCCAAAGTGCCAGAACTCCTCCAACAGATATCGGCAAAGGCGCACCGAGCTGTCGAGCGTCGTGACGACAAAGCCTTCCACCATCAGGATGCCGATAACCACCGCGATTGCCACCGGAATGATCGGAAGAGCACTGTGTATCAGGCGTCCCGCCGCGACCGCAAAGCCCAAGATCGGGTTTGTCGCCGCATCAGGTGGATACACTATGGCGAGATACTCGCTGCGCGGAAGCATCGAGGCCACCGCCACCATCACCAGCACCGCCAGAAAGCTCTCGACGACCATCGCTCCGTAGCCAACGCGGCGGCAATCGCTCTCCTTCGGTAACTGTTTGACGGTCGTGCCGCTCGCCACCAGGCTGTGGAACCCACTGATGGCACCACACGCCACGGTGATGAACAAGAGCGGCCACACACCACCCTTGAGGAGCGCGTTCCCTTCGGCAATCGCAGCAGCCGGGGCCTGGATCGTTGCGCCACTCGTACCAGCGACGATCACCGAGACGAGCAGCAGGAGCTGCCCCCCGTACAAGATTTGAACGTTCGTGAAATCACGCGGCTGCAGAATGAACCACAGTGGCAACGCGCACGCAAGGAATACGTAGGCCGTCATGACATAGCGCCATACTTCTCCTTCGACGCGGACCGGGAAGGCGAAGCCGAGCGCGATGCTCACGATGCAAATGACGAACGCCACACCGTAGGCCGCATGCGTAGAGAGCCGATCATGACGGATCAGCCACCCAATTGCTGGTGCGCACAGCGTGATCGCGATGACCGATGTGGTGGCGATGCCACCGATGTGCGCCTTGACGATCCCGCCTTCCACGACGGTGTTGAGCAGGGTCTGGTCTGGCGCCAGATTGAGCGCCGCCGCGGGATAGATGGACGTCAGTGCCGCAATGCTCAGGTTGAGGAAGATTGCATTGATCAGCGTGAGCACGAAGAGGAGCACGAGAATGAAGAGCACATAGCCGGCCGGTCCCAGGGCACGCCTCGCGATCTCGCCGATCGTCTTCCCCTGCTCGCGCACGCTGGCAAAGAGCGACGACATATCGTGCACGGCTCCAAAGAAGATGCCTCCCAACAGAATCCAGAGCCAGACAGGCTGCCAGCCAAAGGCCAGTGCCAGTGTCGGTCCGACGATAGGTCCTGCGCCAGCGATGGTGGCGTAGTGGTGACCGAAGACAACGTGCGTCCGACTGGGGACGTAATCGACGCCGTCGGCCAGTCGTTGCGAGGGGACCCCATTCTTGTCGTCTTCCATGAAGACGCGCGCGATGTATCGAGGGTAGATGCGATACGCGATCGCGAGCCCAATCAGGGCCACCGCGGTCGGGACCAGAATGTTCATACTCACTCACTCGGACGCTTGCCTTCAGCATCCCCCCCACACGCTGGCCACGTCAAGAAAAAGGAACCGGGTATCTTTTCGGGAGCGCAAAGGTACCCGGTCCCATGTCCGTTAGAGGCGGCGCGCCACGTCGGCGGCGGTGAGGCCTCTGAGCGCGATACGCTTGCTGCGGCCGCGCCCGCCTGCCACGATCGTCAGACGCTCGCGGGGGATATCCAGGCGCCTTGCCAGGAGCTCCAGCAGCGCGACGTTGGCCGCTCCCTCGACAGGGGCGGCGCCGATGCGGGCCAGGAGCGCGCCGGCCCGTTCGCCGGCGATCTCGGTGCGACCGGCCCGCGGGATCACCCGGACGGTCAGCACGCAGCCCTCGGACGTATCGGTCAGCCAGTCGGGCAAGGGCGACCCTCGAGTCATGAGCGCTACGCGCCGGGAGGTTCCCGTGGCGGCGGGCGCTTGCCGAAGATGGCCGTTCCAACGCGGACCATCGTGGCGCCCTCCTCGATTGCCACCTCGAAATCGTGGCTCATGCCCATCGACAGCTCGCGGAGCATCTCTGCAGGTACGCCGCGAGCCCTGAGAGTCTCGCGCAGCTCGGCGAGCTTGCGAAACCATGGCCGCACGGCTTCTGGATCTTCGAGCCACGGCGGCAGGAGCATCAGGCCGACCACGCGACTCGTGGAGCGGTCTGCCGCCTCGAAGATCGCATCCAGCTCTTCGAGCCGCGCCCCGTGCTTGGTCGGCTCCCCCGCGAGATCGACCTGGACCAAGAGCTCAGGCGCCGCCTCCCGCCCGGAAGCGGCGCGCTCCACCTTTTCCAGGAGCTCGATGCGATCGAGGACGTGGATGTACGCAAACGCAGGTGCGTTCTTTGCTTTGTTCGACTGCAGATGTCCGATGAGATGCCAGCGCAGATCGAGGTCGCGAGTGCGATCGATCTTCTGGAGCGCCTCCTGCACCTTGTTCTCGCCGAAGTCACGTTGACCGGCCGCGGCGGCGGCCCGGACGTCCTCGGCAGCGAACGTCTTCGAGACGGCGATGAGCCGGATGGCCCCAGCGTCGCGTCCGGCGCGGCTGGCGGCAGTCGCCAGGCGCGCACGAACCGCCGCCAGATTGGCACTGATTCCTGCTTGACGATCGGTGGCAATCGAGCCGGGGTGAGATGGCACGTGCGCTCGACGAAGGTTTACTGCTTCAGCGTGGCGAGCATGCCCTTGGCTTGCTCCGCGTTCTTGCCGTTGGGCTCCAGCTGCAAATAGGCTTCGAGCGCCTTTGCCGCCTCATCCGTCTGGCCCTTGTTGAGATACCCGAGGCCCAGCTGATAGTGGGCCGCGGCATGCTTGGGGTCGGCCTTGGTGGCCTGTTCCCACGCCTGTATGGCCTCGTCTATCTTGCCGGCGTTCCATAGGTTGACGCCCTGATCGAACAAGGCCTCCCCACCGCCGCCGCCACCGCCTGCTGCGCCACCACCGAGCTCGTTGGCCTTGGTGCTCATGGCCGCGGCCTCGTCGAATTTCTTCTGGCTGCTGTAGAGGGCGGCGAGCCGGCCGTAGGGCTCGGATTTCTTCGGATTCGCCTCGATGGCCTTCTTGAACGCCGCTTCGGCCTGATCCGCCTCGTTCTTACGCATGTGCGCCAAGCCGATGTTGTAGTGGCACTCGTAGCAGGACGGCAGCAGCTTGGCTGTCTCGGTGAATTTCTGAACCGCCTCGTCATCCTTGCCGGCGTTGCTCGCGGCAACGCCCTCATTGAAGAGCTTCGTTGCTTCTTCCGCCTTCTTCTGATCTTCCGGCGAGGGCGGCGCCTCGTCGCCGGCGCCGAGCTCGAGATCCACCTGCGCCGTCTGGGCGACCCGGACCGTCACCTCCTCTGTCCGCGAACCGACGCCCTCCTTCGATGCGGTGACGACGTAGGCGCCTGGCTGTAGCCCTACCTGTATGTACTCGCCCTTGTTGTTCGTCTTCGTCTGGAGCTTGCGGCCGGCCATGTCCTTGAACTCGATGACGACCTGAGCATCCTGGACTGGCTTGCCACTATCGTCGACCACCTTGCCCTGGATCATGCCAGTCGTTTGAGCGGCTCCCGGCGCCGCCCATATTGCTAGAGTGAGAGCCAGTGCCACACGAAGGAGTTGCTGGCCGACAGAGCTGCGGATCATCGCGGTCCTCCTGGGATGGGAGCAGAAGGTCATGGATTACTCAAGTTTACACTGTCAGGCGCAATGCAGTTCATTTAGCACGTAGCGCAGGCCTTTAGGCCTGCCAATAACGGCGCCAAAGCGGGCACCGGGCAGGCCTAAAGGCCTGCGCTACGACTGGCTCAAGAAGCGAGCGATGTCGTCGAGCGTGTGGATCACTGGCGCCGGCGGCAAGGCATCGAGGAATCGCCGCCCATAGCCCATGGTGCGCAGGCGCGGATCGAGAATCGCAAGGACACCGCGGTCGGCGCGGGATCGAATGAGCCGCCCGAGCCCTTGGAGAAGCGTCAAAATGGCCAACGGCACCTGATAGGTGCTGAAGGGATCTTCACCGCGTTCCCTGAGAGCGTCGATACGTGCGGCCGTAATGGGATCCGCTGGCGAGGCGAAGGGCAGCTTGTCGATGACCACACAGCTCAGCGCCTCGCCGACGACGTCGACACCTTGCCAGAAGCTGCTGGTTCCCAGGAGGACGGCGTTCGGCGTCGCACGAAATTGCTCCACGAGCCGAGATCGTGGCGCGGTTCCCTGCACGAACAGCGGGTAGGGCAGGGCTGTTGCGACCCGGGCCTGCACCTGGCGCAGCGTGGCGTAGCTCGTGAACAACACGAACGCTCGTCCTTCCGTCCGCCGCAATATCTCGACCACTTCGTCGCCAGCTCTCGCGGCGAATGCGCCCGATCGAGGATCGGGCAGGCCTCGCGGCAAGTACAGCGTTGCCTGCTGTGCGTAGTCGAACTCCGACGGCAGCCGAAGCGCCTCCGCCTCATCGATCCCTAGCCTCGAACGGACGTACTCGAACGAGCCGTCAACGGCAAGGGTGGCTGACGTGAGCACGGTCGCATGCATGCGGTCGAGCAACAGCTCGCGGATGATGTGCGAGACGTCCACCGGCGCGGCCCGCAAGAACACTCCACGGCCGCGTCGCTCGAGAAAGTACACGAAGCTCTCATTGTCTGCCTTCAAGAGAAAGGCGAGCTGCTCTCGGAGCTCGGTCGCGCGATGGGCAATTGCGCGAAGCTCCTCTGGGGCGTCAATCACGTCACCGAGACCCGACGCCAGCGCCGCGAGCGCACCTGCGAGCGCATACCCCGGCTCGTGAATCGACGCCAGCGAGTCCGCTGTCACGCGCACACGATCGGGATTCCCTGGCCTGTCGCCAACCCGCGTGCGATCGAGCGCGCCAAAGAGCTCGCGGGATCCGGCATCGACCTCCTCTAGCGCGTGCGCGAGGCGTTGGCGCTCCGCGGCAGGCACGCGATCGGCCTCGCTCGTGCCGGGGTGCGCCGGCGCAACGAGCGCCCGGCGGGCGTCTCGGACGATCTCTTCGAGGCGGTAATTGCTGATGCTCACACCAAAGTGCTGCGTGGCCACGTCTTCGAGCTGGTGTGCCTCGTCGATAATGGCGACGTCGCACTCCGGGATGACCTCGCCAAACGCGTGCTGGCGCAGCGCGGCATCCGCGCACAGCAAGTGATGGTTGACGATGACCACATCCGATTCCGCGGCGCGTTGCCGCATGCGCGTGATGAAGCACTCCTGGTACTGCGGGCAGGACGTGCCCAAGCATTGCTCGGATGTTGCGGCAATGTCGCTCCAGAACGAGATATCGTCGGGCAGCTCGTCGATCTCGGCGCGGTCGCCGGTCTCCGTATGGGCGGCCCAGTCCTCGACGAGCGCGAAGTGGACGCGGTCGTCCGGCAGCAACAGGCCTTCGGCCGTGAACTGCTCGAAGCGATGCCGGCACAAGTAGTTTGTCCGGCCCTTCAAGTACGTCGCGGTGAAGGGTACGCCGAGGGTGCGTTGTAGCAGCGGCAGATCCTTGTGGAAGATCTGCTCTTGGAGATTCTTGGTGCCGGTCGACACGAGGATGCGTCGGCGGCTCAAGATCGCGGGAATGAGGTAGGCAAGCGTTTTGCCCGTGCCGGTGCCTGCCTCGGCCAGCAGAACGCCGCCGCTCGTCAGCACGGCCGCGACGGCGACGGCCATCTCGCGCTGGCTGGGGCGTGGCTCGAAGCCCGAAAGCGTACGAGCGAGCGGGCCGTCGGATGCCAGCCTGGCGCTGGTGGCATCCGTCAGGCTGCCGGCGGGTACAGCGGGAACCTCCGACACAGCGCTTCCACCTCTCCACGCACCGCCTGCAGCACACGGTCGTCTTCAGGGCTTGCGAGCACACGGGCGATGTACTCCGCCATGAGATCCATCTCCGGCTCGCGCATGCCACGCGTCGTCACGGCGGGTGTGCCGATCCTGACGCCGCTTGCCACCATCGGGGGATTCGTGTCGAACGGGATCGCGTTCTTGTTGACGGTGATTCCTGCCTTGCCGAGCGCTGCCTCCGCCGTCTGACCGGTGATTCCGCGGGAGAACACGTCGACGAGCATGAGGTGGTTGTCCGTGCCGCCGCTGACCAGGCGAAAGCCCGCGGCAGCGAGACTGGTGGCGAGCCGATCGGCGTTGACGACTGTTTGGCGCTGGTAGTCGGCGAACTCCGGCGACATCGCTTCCTTGAAACAAACCGCCTTGCCGGCAATCACGTGCATCAGCGGTCCACCCTGAAGGCCCGGGAAGACCGACTTGTCGAGCGCCTTGGCCCGTTGCGCACGGCACAGCACCATGCCGCCACGTGGACCGCGCAGGGTCTTGTGCGTGGTCGTCGTGATGAAGTCGGCGTGCGGGATGGGGCTGGGATGGACGCCGGCGGCGACGAGGCCCGCGATGTGCGCGATGTCGCACATGACCGGCGCATCGACGGCCTGCGCCGCCTGCGCGATGCGGGCGAAGTCGATCACGCGTGGGTACGCGCTCGCGCCCACGATGACGAGCTTTGGCTTGTGCTGCTCTGCGAGGCGCTCGAGCGCCTCGTAGTCGATCCGCTCGTCCTCCTGCCGCACCCCGTACGGGACAACAGTGTAGAACTTCCCTGAGAAATTGAGCGGATGGCCATGTGTCAAATGGCCGCCGTGCGCCAGGTTCATGCCGAGGACCGTATCCCCAGGCTGGAGCACGGTGATATACACCGCCATGTTCGCCTGCGCGCCGGAGTGCGGTTGCACGTTCGCGTGCTCCGCGCCGTAGAGCTCCCTCGCTCGATCGATGGCGAGCGACTCCGCGACGTCGACAAACTCACACCCGCCGTAGTAACGGTGGCCTGGCTTCCCTTCGGCGTACTTGTTGGTCATGACCGAGCCCATGGCCTCGAGCACGGCGCGGCTCACGAAGTTTTCGGAGGCGATGAGCTCGAGGCCGCTGTTCTGCCGGTCGACCTCGTGACGGATTGCTGCGGCGATCTCGGGGTCAGTCTCGATCAAGGTGCGAAGCAGGGGCGAGACGGTGTCGGTGGTCATGATGTATGGCTGACTGCGGAAGAGGAGGACATGGGCCGCTCGAGTGCGGCCCCGTCTTCGAGCGCGGCGATCTTTCGCACACGCCGTTCGTGGCGGCCACCCTCGAAGGTCGTCGTGAGAAACGCGCGGACGATTGCCAGCGCCAGGTCGGTCGGTGTGACACGTGCGCCCAGCGCCAAGATGTTCGCGTCGTTGTGCGATCGGCTGAGCCTCGCCGTGGCGAGGTCCCCGACGGGCGCAGCCCGGATGCCGCGAACCTTGTTGGCGGCCATGGCCATCCCGATGGCGGTGCCGCACACCAGGATGCCGCGGTCGGAGCGGCCGCCGGCAACGTCACGTGCTACGCGCGCGGCGAAGTCCGGGTAGTCCACCGCCTCCATCGAGTGGGTGCCGAAGTCTTCATAGGTCACGCCCATCTCGTCCAGCACCGGCTTGACGAGCTCTTTCAACGTCACGCCCGCATGATCCGCCGCCAGCGCTACGCGCATAGCCGTTGATTGTACTATGGGTCGATCGCTCGAGCACCTTCCGATGCGCAGCTCACCCTCAACCGTCTCCATCAGCCATCATGGCCTGCAGCGCATCCACAATGGCCACCTGTGGATCTACCGATCCGACTTGACGCAGATCGATGCGGAGGCGGGCGAGGTGGTTCGTGTAGTCGACGGCCGCCGCCGACTCGTTGGCCAGGCACTCTACAGCGAGCGATCGCAGATCGCGCTGCGCCTCTTGACGAGGACCGACGAGGCCATCGATGCCGCGTGGTGGCGGTCGAGGCTCGATATGGCCTGGCGCGTCCGCCAGTCGCTGGCGATCGACGCCACGGCATACCGTCTCGCGCACGCCGAGGGCGACCTCCTCCCATCCCTCATCGTCGACCGCTATGGTGATGTCCTGGTCGTTCAGACGTTGTCTCAGGGGACGGACCGGCTCTTGCCGCTTCTTCGCGACCAACTGGTGGAGCTGTTCGAGCCGGCTGGCATCATCGCACGCAACGATCCGAAGGTGCGCCTGCTCGAGGGTCTCGAGCAACGGGTCGAGACCGTCCACGGCACAGTGCCGGATCGCGTGGCCGTGCGGGAAGGGCCGGTTGCCTACGAGGTCGACATCCGGCGGGGCCAGAAGACTGGCTTGTTCCTGGACCAGCGTGAGAACCGTGAGGCGGCGGCGCGATACGCGCGCGGCCGACTGCTCGACTGCTTCAGCTATCAAGGCGGGTTCGGGTTGAGGCTCGCTCGGCAGTGTGACAGCGCGCTCGCGCTCGAGATCTCCGACGAGGCATGCCGGGCCATTCGCGAACATGCTGTGCTGAATGGTGTGACGAACCTCGAGGTGCGCTGCGCGAACGTGTTCGACGCCTTGCGCCAGCTGGAGCGCGAAGACGAGCGGTTCGATACGATCGTGCTCGACCCGCCTGCGTTCGCCAAGCGCAAGACAGCGTTGCCGCGCGCGCTCAGCGGCTACAAAGAGATCAACCTCCGGGCGCTTCGACTCTTGCGCCCAGGCGGGCACTTGATCACATGTACCTGCTCGGCTCACGTGGACGAGGCAACCTTTGGCGAGGTGGTCTTCAGTGCTGCGGTCGATGCCAATGCGCCCGTGGTGGTCGTGGAGAAGCGCATGCAGTCCCGAGACCATCCGGTGCTGCTCGGCATGCCGGAGACCTACTACCTGAAGTGCTTCATTCTGAGGCGGCTGGCGTGAGAAATCACAGGCTGCCGGTGTGTAGCTGACCTCAAGACCTTGGAGAAATGCTATAGTGAGCGTCTAGCCGCCAGGGGTATCTGCGCAGCCGTCATGGGCGGGCAGATTGAGAGAGTCCCTTGGAACCTGACCCGGTTGAGACCGGCGGAGGGAGCGCGGCGTCACCCGCCTCCGTTCCTCTCTGGTTTTCAACCGCCTGTAATACGTCTTTACCCGAAGAGGGTTTCGGAGTCGGCCATGTCATTCACGCTCGCAGCAGCTCCAGCTACGTCTGACTACAGTGCGGCATTTCCGAGCTCACGCAAGGTGTACGTCGAGCAGCACGGCGTGCGCGTACCGATGCGCGAGGTCGCGCTCTCCAACGGCGAGCCGCCCGTGCGACTCTACGACACCAGCGGACCGCAGGGACACGACGTTCGCGAGGGGCTGCCGCTGCACCGCCGCGCGTGGATTCTCGACCGCGGCGACGTCGAAGAGGGGCCGCGTCGCTTCCCGCAGCAGACGTGGCAGCGTGAGATTCCGCAGGGGCTGGCGAGCCGGACACATCGGCGACTGCGTGCAAAGCACGGCCGAGCCGTCACACAACTGCACTACGCACGGCAAGGCATCATCACGCCAGAGATAGCGTTCGCGGCCGCGCGCGAGGACATGGACCCGGAGCTCGTTCGCTCGGAGGTCGCACGCGGACGAGCCATCATTCCGGCAAACGTCAACCACCCCGAGCTGGAGCCGATGATCATCGGACGCCGCCTCCTCGTGAAGATCAACGCCAACATTGGCAACTCCGTCGTGAGCTCGTCGATCGAGGAAGAGGTCGACAAGCTCCGATGGGCAACGCTCTGGGGTGCCGACACGGTGATGGATCTGTCGACCGGGCGCGACATTCACGAGACGCGCGAGTGGATCCTCCGCAACGCGCCGGTGCCGATCGGCACGGTGCCCATTTACCAAGCGCTCGAAAAAGTCGGTGGAAAGCCGGAGGAGCTGACCTGGGAGATCTACCGCGACACGCTCATCGAGCAGGCGGAGCAGGGTGTCGACTATTTCACGGTGCATGCCGGCGTGCTCCTCCGCTACGTTCCGCTCACGGCCCGGCGTGTCACCGGCATCGTCTCGAGGGGCGGCTCAATCATGGCGAAGTGGTGCCTCGCGCATCACGAGGAGAGCTTCCTCTACACGCACTTCCGTGAGATTTGCGAGATCATGCGCGCCTACGACGTCGCGTTCTCGCTTGGCGACGGCTTGCGTCCTGGATCGATTGCCGACGCCAACGACGAGGCGCAGTTTGCGGAGCTCCGAACCCAGGGCGAGCTCACGCGCATTGCGTGGGAATACGACGTGCAGGTCATGAACGAAGGCCCCGGCCACATTCCCATGCACCTCATCAAGGAGAACATGGACAAGCAGCTCGCGTGGTGTGACGAGGCCCCCTTCTATACGCTTGGACCGCTCACCACGGACGTCGCGCCTGGCTACGACCACATCACGTCTGCCATTGGCGCCGCCATGATTGGCTGGTACGGCACGGCGATGCTGTGCTACGTCACGCCCAAGGAGCATTTGGGCTTGCCCGACAAGGAGGATGTCAAGGCTGGCGTCATCGCCTACAAGATCGCCGCACATGCGGCGGATCTCGCCAAGGGGCACCCGCGTGCCCGCGCGTGGGACGATGCGCTCTCGAAGGCGCGGTTCGAGTTCCGGTGGCGCGATCAGTTCAATCTCTCGCTCGACCCGGTGACCGCGGGCGCCTTCCATGACGAGACGCTGCCGGCGGAGGGCGCCAAGCTCGCACACTTCTGCTCGATGTGTGGCCCCAAGTTCTGCAGCATGGAGATCACGCAACAGGTGCGCGACTACGCGGCGCAACAGGGACTCGACGTCGGCCGGGCCGTCGAGGCTGGCCTGGACGAGAGGTCGCGGGAGTTCGCAAAGGCGGGCGAGATCTACGTGAGAAGCGATGATTGAGGCCCGGCGCGAGATGAGAGCCGACTGGCGGACGACAGCTGCGGTTTTCGCTTATCGCTCTCTTGGTCCCGGCACGATCTGAATTACCGTCGGATATCGCTGTGGCTGTGCGCCTTGTCTTGGATCGAGGTAGCCCTCGGCATTGCCCCAGGTGTAGTCCTTCACGGTCACGCTCGGCGGGAACGCCATGCGCCGCTCGTCGAAGCGGCCCTCTTCGAAAATGTGCACCGGCGGCGCGTCGAAGACACGGTTGCCTCGCGAGCGCAACGCACTGCGATAGAAGCTGACGACCTCTGTGTAGCTCGCCGTCGCGCCGAACAAGTAATAGCGTTGCCCTTGGCCAGCGCTGTAGGACTTCAGGAACTGGGCGCCCGAGAACAGGGGAAAACCAAGCGTCGCTTCGGTTGGCGCCGGCTCGCCCGCCGCCTCGACGTCCTTCGCTGCGGCTCCAGCTTGCGCCGTCGACTTGGAGCCGGTTGAGCTGCTCGCGGACGACTGGACGGGCAGTGGTCTCTCATCCGCCGGTTGCGTCGGGCTGCCCATCTCTCGTCCCGTGACCTTGTCCTCTGGGATGGCTTGGTCTCGCTCAGGAGGCGGCTCTTCGTTGCCGGGTCGCTCGCTGGGCTCAGGCGGCGCAGGTTTCGGTCGAGGCGCCGTTCGGTCGGCAGGCTTGGGAAACGGCTGTGGCTGCTGCGCGACTGCCAGGCCTGACAGCATGGCGCTCGTGAGCGACAGGGCAACTACCAACAGGAATCGGCGTGCCATTTCCTCAGTATAAAGGAATCAGGAATCAGGAAACGGAAACCGGCGGCAGGTCGGGGGTCAGCAGGGGCGAGGGGCACAGCCCAAGAACCAAGAACCAAGAACCAAGGACCAAGGACGAAAGAACATCCCGGCCGGTTTCGCCGTAAAATAGGAACAGCATGACGAACGTGGTGAAGACAGCTTTCCTTCTTGGTGCTCTGAGCGGGCTTTTGCTGCTGCTGGGTCAATGGCTCGGAGGGTCGGGCGGTCTGGTGA
This sequence comes from Luteitalea sp., assembly GCA_009377605.1. Lineage (NCBI taxonomy): Bacteria > Pseudomonadati > Acidobacteriota > Vicinamibacteria > Vicinamibacterales > Vicinamibacteraceae > Luteitalea > Luteitalea sp. The sequence goes on along the minus strand of WHTT01000005.1, from coordinate 52,100 downwards.
TTGCCTTCGTGTTGGCGGTTGCCATGAACTTCGGATCGTACTGGTTCTCCGACCGAATCGTGTTGCGGATGTACCGAGCGAAGGAAGTCGGTCCCGAGCATCCGTTGTCGCAGGTCGTCCGACGCTTGACTCAGCGCGCCGGCATGCCCATGCCACGCGTCTACGTCATACCGGACTACTCGCCCAACGCGTTTGCGACCGGCCGCAACCCGCAGCATGCGGCGGTTGCCGCCACCGAGGGTGTTCTCCATTTGCTCGACGAGCAGGAGCTGGAGGGCGTGATGGCCCACGAGCTCGCACACGTCAAGCACCGGGACATCTTGATCAGCTCGATCGCGGCGACACTTGCGGCCACCATCATGTTCGTCGCCCAGATGGCACGCTTTGCCGCCATCTTTGGCTATGGCGGCCGCGGTGACGACCGCGGTGGCAACCCGCTCGGGCTGCTTGCGGCCGTGATCGTGGCGCCGCTGGCGGCGATGCTCATCCAGGCCGCCATCTCGCGCTCACGTGAGTTCGCCGCAGATGCTGGCGGCGCGGCAATTGCGGGCAGCCCATATGGGCTGGCGCAGGCATTGCGCAAGCTGGAAAGCGCCTCGCGGCGCGTACCGCTCGATGCGAATCCGGCTACTGCGCACATGTTCATCGTCAAGCCGTTGTCGGTCTCCGGGCTCTTTTCGTTGTTCAGCACGCATCCGCCCACCGCCGCGCGAATCGAGGCGCTGACCCGGCTGACCCCGTGATCCTGGTAGGGCCGCCTCGCCGAGGCGGCCTCGGCGCGCCCGCCTTACCATCGCTCGAGGGGCGTGAAATTCCAACGTCTCGGGTTAGACTTGTCGTCTCCCGTCAGTGACACTCGACCCGAAAGCCCTGCTCGACTCGGTGGCCGAAGCCGTCTCCGACGGCCAGGCCGTCGACTGGTCCGCCGTCGATTCCCGCACCAGCAGCCAGAAGACGCGCCATCTCCTCCGCCAGCTTCGGCTGATTGCCGAGATTGCCGGCGTCCATCGCGACGCGCCTGTGGATGGCCAGGGTCGCAACGAGGCGGAGATCGACCTGACCTCGTCGGCGGGCCCGACGCCGCACGCCGGTCCACTCCCGGCTAGAACCCTGCTGCCGCGCAAGACATGGGCGCATCTCCAGCTGCGCGAGGTGCTCGGCCACGGGGCCTACGGCGTGGTGTTTCGCGCCTGGGACTCCCGCCTGGATCGAGAGGTCGCGCTGAAGTTGATCCCCGATCTTGCGGATCGGAGCTACGCGGAGGGTGTCATCCAGGAAGCCCGGTTGATGGCGCGTATCAACCATCCCAGTGTGGTCACCATTTACGGGGCGGCGCGCATGGACGGGTTCGTCGGTCTGTGGATGGAGCTGGTGGAAGGCCAGACACTCGAAGCGGGCCTTCGGCAGCGCGGCCGGCTGAGCGCGCGCGAGGCGGCCCTCGTGGGCCTCGACGTGTGCGAGGCGCTGGCCGCTGTCCATGGCGCTGGGCTGTTGCACCGGGACATCAAGGCGCAAAACGTCATGCGCGACAGGCGCGATGGCCGCATCGTCTTGATGGACTTCGGCGCAGGGCGCGAGCGGCCGCTACCAGGCGGCGTCGAGGTAGCGGATCTCGCCGGCACGCCGTTGTACATGGCGCCCGAGCTCTTTCGTGGCGCTGCCGCGTCAGTGCAGAGCGACGTCTACAGCGTCGGCGTGATGCTCTTCCGCCTTGTGACCGGCAAGGCCCCAATCGCGGCGCGATCGATCGATGACGTGCGGCAGGCGCATGAGACGGGTGCGGCCAGGCGCCTGCGCGACGAACGCTCCAACCTGCCCGCAGGGTTCGTTCACATCGTCGAGCGCGCCCTTTCCGCAGACGCTGCGAAGCGCTTCGGAAGCGTGGGTGAGCTCGAGCTCGCCCTGACGGGCTTCATCAGCGGCGGGCAAGGCCGCGCGCGACCGGCCACGACGCGTACGCGCTGGTACGACGCGCCGCGCTGGCTGTGGCTGGCGGGCGTGCTGGTCCTCCTGGTGCTCCTCACGTTCGCCTGGCGCGCCCTCCGCGGGCCTGCGCGCGGTGACATTGGTCCGTTGCCGCGAATCGCGTTTACGGTCTATCCGCCCCCTGGTGGCGAGTTCGATAGCCTCGCGATCTCACCGGACGGTACGCGGCTCGCGTTCGAGAGTCAGGGGCGGCTTTGGATACGCGCCCTGAGCGGCGTGCAGGCGACCGAGGTTCACAACTCCAGTGGCGGTGTCGATCCGTTCTGGTCGCCCGATAACCGGTACATCGCGTTCTTCAAGTCGGGGCGGCTGTGGAAGGCTCCTGCCAACGGCGGAGAGCCGGTCGTTCTGTGCGACGCACCGCGCGCGCTCGGCGGCTCATGGGGACCCAGCAACGCGATTGTGTTCGCTGGTCAGCTCGGCGAGACAATCTATCGCGTCCCGGCGTACGGCGGCGCTCCACAGGCGCTCCGGACCGCCGGTGCGAATGGACTCGATGAGCTCAGGTGGCCGGTCGTGCTGCCATCGGGACGTGGCTTCATCTACTCTGCGCAAAAGGAAGGCGGGGCCCAGCGGGCCATCTACTTCGCGCGCTTCGACAGCACGACCGATCAGGCCCTCGTCGACAGCGACGCGAACGCCCATGCGACCGACGACACCCTGTTTTACTTGAAGCAGGGTGTGCTTTACGCGCACCCGCTCGATATCGAGCGCGGGCGGCTCACCGGAGCGCCCACCCAGATCGGCCACCGTCTCGATCCGAGCCCGTACCAGCAATTTCACGCTGAGTACTCGGTATCGCCCAAAGGCGTCGTCGCGTATCGCGGCGGCCGCCAAGTGGATCGCGAGCTCCGCATTGTCGATCGGACCGGTCGCACCGCCCGCGTCCTCGGTGGGCCGGGGGAATTCCGCGACATTGCGCTCTCGCATGATGGTACCCGGCTCGCGTACGAAGAGCGCGATGCCGCCGCCGGCACGACCGACATCTGGGTCGTCCACATCGAGAGCGGCGGCCGCACACAAATCACGTGGGGGCCGGACGATGAGACCTGCCCGATATGGTCTCCGGACGATCGGCAGCTGCTGTTTGTCGCCCATGGTGAGGGACGCGCACGACTGTTGCGGAAGACCGCCGACGGCAATGGGGCGGCGACGGAGATGTTCGAGTTTCGGGCCGAGGCGCAGCCCTTCCACGTGTCCTCCGATGGTCGATGGTTGGCGTTCCAGCAACTCGGGCACGAGACATCCTGGGATATCCACTTACTCGACCTGCTGGCCGGGCCTGCGCCTGCCGCCCTTCGGCAAGCTCAGGGCGACCCTGACCCTTCGACCCTTCAGCAAGCTCAGGGTCGCCAGACCCTCTTCCATCGCACCTCGCACGCGGACGATGAGCCGAGATTTTCGCCGGATGGCCAATTCCTGGCCTACTCATCGCGCGACTCGGGAGATCGCTTCGTCTTCTTCGAGGAGGTCGATCGCACCACTGGCCAACGCTGGCGCGTCTCTCCGTCATACGGCCGCCAGCCGCAGTGGCGCGCAGATGGGCAGGAGCTCTATTACCACGGCGCGGACCGGATGCTCATGGCGGCGCCGATTGATCTCTCCGGCGAGACGCCCCGCGTGGGATCGCCAACGCCCCTCTTCGAGCTCGCGTTCCGTGGATGGGACCTTCGGTACCATTACGCCGCGTTTCCCGACGGCCAGCAGTTCGTGCTCAACGCACCGCGCGAGGGCTCGCTGCCGCTTCCGGTGACGGTCGTCCTCAACTGGGAGGGGCGGTAACGATCAGTGATCACTGCGTGAGCCGCGCCCGATGCCAGGCGAGGAGATCGGCAAGTGTTTGGGAGAGGGGGATTTCAGGTCGCCAGCCGGTGTCGGTGGTGAGGCGAGCCGGATTGCCGACGAGCAGCGCCTGATCGGTCGGGCGCAGCCGTGTTGTGTCGACGCGTACCTCGATTTCGCGCGTGGCGTGCCGCCGAAGCTCGCCGAGGACATCGCCGATGGCGTACGCATGACCGCTGCACACGTTGTAGGTCGTGCCTGGACGGCCGTGCGCCATGAGTCGCTTGTACGCTTGCACAGTGTCCCGCACATCCGTCAAGTCGCGTTGCGGTTCGAGATTGCCCACCGAGATGACTGGAGCTTCGAGACCGGCTTCGATGCGCGCGAGCTGCAGCGCAAAGCTCGATGCGAAGTATTGGGGGCTCTGACCCGGTCCGATGTGATTGAAAGATCTGGTGACGATCACCTCGAGCTTGTCGTCGTGTGCCGCGCGCAGCGCCAGCAGCTCCTGGGCGAGCTTCGAGAGACCGTAGGGGCTCGTGGGGGCGAGCGGTGCATCCTCTTCGAGTGGCACAGCCGCCGGTCGATACACCGCTGCCGAGCCGGTCACCAGCACTCGGGTGCCAGGCGACCGTCGCCGCAGCACCTCGAGGAGGTGATGAGTGGCACGGACGTTGAGGGCAAGCGCGGTGTCGCTCTCCTGCCACGAGCTCGCCTGGTGGGCAGCGCCAGCCAAATGATAAAGGGCCGACGGGCTCATGTCGGCAAGCGCGCGTTGTACGGCTTTTCCATCCAGTAGCTCGACGGCGCGCCAAGTGACGCCATCTCTTGCTGTGCGGGGCTCGTCACTGCCGGGGCGATACCAGCCCACGATGGGCCGGCCGTCGCGGATGAGGAGGTCGAGCAGGTGGCTGCCGGCGAAGCCAGCCGCACCGGTGACGAGCACAGGACGGTCGGACACTTTTTGCTCCGGGTAGTACGCAGCGAAGGTGAAAGGTCGAAGGGGCAAGGGATCAAGGACTAAGGGATCAAGGGGTCGAGGGCGAGCCGGAGGCCTCTACCGTAGCCCCCCTAGATCCCTAGATCCCTAGATCCCTGGACCCCTTGCCCCTGTCCACATACTGCTGCTTGTAGTAATCGCGAAACGCTGGGTCCTGTTCCTTGATGGGACGCCACCACCACTCGTTCTGCTTGTACCACTCCACGGTCTCCGCGAGGCCATCCGCAAAGGTCTGTGCCGGTGTCCAGCCGAGGGCACGGATCTTGGTGGTGTCGAGCGAGTAGCGGCGGTCGTGGCCAAGGCGGTCCGTAACGGGCTGGATGAGCGACGACGGCTTCCCGACAAGGGCCAGGATCTCGTGCGTCAGATCGAGGTTCCTGACTTCGTTGCCCCCTCCGATGTTGTAGACCTCGCCAGGCGAGCTCTTGTCGAGCAGCAGGTCGAGCGCGGCGCAGTGATCGCGCACGTGTAGCCAGTCACGGATGTTCTGACCGTCACCGTACAGCGGCACTTTCAGATCATCGAGCGCGTTCGTGATGAAGAGCGGGATCACCTTTTCGGGGAATTGATTTGGCCCGTAGTTGTTCGACGCGCGCGTCACGATGACGGGTACCTGATAGGTGGCCCAATAGCTGTAGGCGAGGCGGTCCGCCCCCGCCTTGCTCGCCGAGTACGGATTGCGCGGCTTGATCTCGTCGGTCTCGCGACTGGCCCCTTCCGGCACGCTTCCGTACACTTCATCGGTCGAGATCTGAACGAAGCGTTTCAGTCGTGGAGCCTGGCGCGCCGCTTCGAGCAGGACGAACGTGCCGAACACGTCCGTGTTGATGAATTCACCGGCGCTGAGAATCGAGCGGTCCACGTGCGTCTCCGCGGCGAAGTGAACCACGTAGTCCGCGTCCTGAACGAGCGGTGCGCTGGTGTCACGGTCGCAGATGTCGCCCTCCACGAACCTGTGCCGCGGTGAATCCACTGCCTCCTTCAAGTTCTCGAGCCGTCCTGCGTAAGTGAGCTTGTCGAGCGTGGTAACACGCCAGTCAGGGCGCGCCGCCAAGATGTGCTTTACGAAGTTGCTGCCGATGAACCCGGCACCGCCGGTGACTAGCACGTGAGTCATTTGAAGCTCCGTAACGCGGGTGACAAGGTGACTGGGTGATGGGGTGACACGGTGAATGGGTGATTCTGCGATCGCGTCGGGCCTGCTCCGTTGACCGTAGGCCTCGCGCTACCCCGTCACCTTGTCACCCTGTCACCCCCTCACCTAGTAGCTTCTCCCATATCCGCTGGACCCCGTCGTTCCCCCGCCCCCGAACGCGCCGAGGAAATTGGAGAACGTTCCGATACCGGCCAGCGTGAACGAGATGTTGAATCGCCGATCCTGCGGGATGAGCGACGCCCCGAGGACGGGGTAGTTGTACGTTTGGTATTCAACGGCAATTCCACAGCATTGGGCGTTGTAGAACGCCAGGAAGCGATTCTCGACCAGCGTCGAGCGGCGGAGATCGTAAAAGAAGCTGTAACGACCCCCGTATCGACCGTTAGGTTCCTGCACGTTCGTGGTGGTGTTGATGAATTTGTCCGAGGCGAGGGGGTTGGTGATGTAGCTCCGCTGGCTCCACCCGGCATCCACGCTGACCCAGCGCGTGAGCTGCGCCTTGCCATTTGCGTTCAGCGAGGGCAACGTGCCGAGTATCGAGTCGTACTCGAGGCGCAGCCGCGCGCTGGTGCGCTCGGTCGGGTTCGCCGTGACCTCGAGCTGAATGGGCGAGTAGTTCAGCTCTAGACCCGCAACATCCGTGTAGAAGCAACTCGGGCACCCTTGGTAGTCCGTACGCCGGCCCTCCGGGTTCGAGTAGTGCGTTTGTGACAGGGAGACGCTCAGCACCTCCCGCGCCTGGGCCGATGGATTGTCGTTTGGTTTGCGCAAGAAGCGGTTCGTGACACCGTACCGCGTGTTGGTCGTGCCGGTGATGAGAAAGTGGGAGTGCTCGATGCGCGGGATGGCTGAACTGATCTCTTCATCGACGCTGGTCAGACGCTGAATGTGGATGCTCGGCTCGATCACGTGCTTGAAACGACTGTTGCCCGTATCCCAGATCTTGCTGAAGATGGGACCGACGAGTCGCGTCCCCAGTTGCCAGTATCGCCGTGTGACCGACTGTTCTGCCTGCTCGTCGAGTGACCCGTCGCCGTTACTGTCGATCATCCGCTCCGAGTACCGGGTGTTGTGCAGCGTGGCGGTCGACGTTATGTTGAGAAACGACCAATTGGGGAACGGCACGTTGACCGAGGGGCTCAGGTCGATGCGGTTGAGGCCGCGGTCCCTGTCGACCTCGGTACGCGTGTTGACGTCACGCCGCAGCACGCCGGCGAACTCGATCGGCAGCGTGACGAAGACCGGCGCCGACCCGAGCTGCTGGTTGGAGAAGCGGTACTGCAGGCGCGGCACGGCGCCGTAGCGGCTGTAATTCGTCTCCCCGTAGAAGATGTCCGTGGACTCGTACGATGCGCTGGTGTTATGGACTCCCCAGGAGCCGGACAGGCGCCCGGAGATGGTGCGGGAGCGCTGTGAGGCGGAGTAGACGTCTTGCTGGTAGAGCTGCTGCGTGGCAATGTCCGAGAAGAAGTTGACGTTGGCCTGCGCCGTCAGACCCGCCGGCATGGCCTGCGTCGCCGTGGCGCGGACGTCGAAGCTCCGGCGCGCCGGCTGCACGTAGTCTCCGTACACGGTCTCTTTGCCGTCGAGCAGATACGTGCTCACCTGGCCTTGAGAGCCTGCTCCCGAGACATACCGATATTCGCCGCCCACCCCCTGGCCGGCTTTACTGAACCAGTCGTGGAGGATGGTCGCATCCTGGCTCCGGTTGATGGCCCAGAAGAACGCATTGCTCACGCTCTGCCCGCGCAGCGTCGAGGCGCCGTAGACGGGGATGAGGAACCCGGTCGCGCGGTCGTCGTCTTGAATGGGATAGTACATGATCGGCAGATAGAACGCCGGCACGCCCTTGACCTTGAGGAGAGCATTGGTCAGCACGGCGTAGTCGTCGAGCTCGATGATGGCAGTGGTCGACACCAGCTCCCAGCGTGGCGTCGGTTGCACACAGCTCGTGAAGCCGCCCTTCCGCACGCGGTAGCGCTTCGGCCCAATCTTCGAGATCTCCACCCCATAGAAGTACGCGTCTGGCTCCTGCGTGCCGAAGTAGCTCTTCTCGACGTGGTCTCCCAGCGAGGCGGAGCCATACGCGTTGAAGAACGTGCCGGTTCTGGTCTTCGAGTCGTAATCGAGGCGATCTGCCGCAATCCGGTGATCCGGTCCGCTCGCCACCACATTGCCGACGGCGATGATCTTGCCTGTGTCCGCCCAATGCTCGACTTCGTCCGCAAAGAAACGCTGGCCGTCGTTTTGCTCGATCTCGACGTTGCCGATCGCGTGGAGATACGCGCCCTTCCGCGTCCCTTTGTCGTATCGATACCTGCGAACCGCCCACGGCAGCTCTTGGATCGGCGCGCCCGCTGAATCGACCGCGGGGGCTTGTTCCTCTCCGGGTGGTTGCTCCGAGGGTGCTGGCTCTTGCGGTGCCGGCTGGGGCGCCTGCGACGCCGGCTCGGATGGCTGCGCTGGCTGTGGCGACGGAGCGGGTGGAGGTGGGGCCGGTTCCTGCTCGGACGGCGCCGGCGCTTGATTCTGCGGCTGCGCCGGAGTCTGTTGCGCTCCCGCACTCGACGCGGCGAGGAGCAGCGCCGCCAGGAAAGAGATGGTGCGCGTCATCAACGGTCTGACGATGGCTGGCTGCCCATGGCCGCCCGGTCGAGATGCAGCTGCCGAGCGCGCGTTCGCGACCTACGTCGTAAACCCGACGCTCCGTCGGACGGCAACGTTGAGCCTACCACACTCGCTTTCACACTTCGTGCATGTGTTCTATACTCCCATCTGCCCACCAATTTTCGCCCCTGCGACCCACGGCCCAACGTGGGAGCTCTGGCTCGTGTGGCCGCGCCGACGCAGCGAAGCCGCGAAGGCAGGCCGTTCACCGAGGAGGAGGGACCGCATGAACGCGCTGAGCTTGTCGGCGTCTCGCCGATTTGCCGTTTGCGCGCTGGGGGTGTTGCTTGCAGCACCCGCCACAGCGCAAGACTTTCGCGGCCGTATCACCGGAGTCGTCGCCGATTCGAGCGGCGCGCTGCTGCCAGGTGTGACGGTGACAGCAGAGAGCCCCGCCCGCATCCAGCCCCAAGTCGCTGTCACCGACCAGGATGGCACGTATCGGCTGATTGCCCTGCCACCCGGAGTCTACGACGTGACCTTCGAGCTCGAGGGATTCCAAACCCTCAAGCACGAGGGCGTGCGCGTCGTCATCAATACGACGTTGACCCTCAATACCAGCCTCGACGTTGCCTCCCTCGCCGAGACCGTCACGGTCAGCGGTGAGTCGCCGATTGTGGACACCACCACCACCGGTGTGGGCACGAACTTCGTGAAGGAGCTGCTGACGGAGATTCCGAACGCACGGGATGTCTGGGCGGCCATGTCACAGTCGGCTGCCATCCAGGTCACGGGATTCGACGTGGGCGGGTCGCACACTGGCACACAGACCGGCTACATGACGTACGGCGTGAACCAACAGAATACGACTCGACTCGAGGGCATCAACACCACCGAAGGCACGAACGCGAACGCCGGTTACTTCGACTTCGGTTCCTTCGAGGAATTCCAGATCGGTGGCGCCGGCAATATGGCCGACCAGGACACGCCCGGCGCGTCGCTCAACGTCACCGTGAAGTCCGGCGGCGACGACTTCTCGGGTAGTTGGTACAGCGATTGGGAGGGGGATCGGACGATTAGCGACAACGTCCCGGGCGCGTTTCGGACAGAGGGTGAGCGTGATGGGGACGGCTTCTTCACGAGGGAGGAAGATGGCTTGCAGCGCGGTAACCCCATCGACCGCCAGTACGACATCAACGCCGACCTGGGCGGCCCGATTTATCGCGGCAAAGCGTGGTTCTACTACTCGTATCGGCTCAACGACCAGTACAAGAACGTGCTGAACTTCGACGAGCTGGCCCGCTCGAAGCTGACCAACCCCTTCACGGTCAAGGGCACGTATCAGTTGAACCGCAACAACCAGCTCATTGGCTACGCGAACAAGCGCGAGAAGCTACAAGCGCTCCGTGATCTCGGCCAGAACGTGCCGGTGTCCGCCGCTCGCTTCCAGTCGTCGCGCAATTACGTCTACAAGGCCGAGTGGACGAGCGTCCTGAGCGATCGGCTGTTCCTCGACGTCATCGCCGGCACCTGGCGGAACTTCTTTCCGCTCCGGCCGACCACCGAGAGCGGCGCTTTTGCTGGGCCGTATGTTCCGGGTCGACTGGACCTCAGCACAGGCGCCCGTTTGGACGGCGGGCCGCACACGCTGTATCAGGATCAGCAGCGAGAGAAGCCTCAGTTCTCCGTCTCGCTCACCTACGACAAGAGCGGGTGGATCGGCAGCCATAACTTCAAGCTGGGCACCGACGGGCGGTGGGAAACGCGGACGTTCTTTGCCGATCAGCCGTTCAATCACGTCTATTACGACGAGGTCTTGAACACGATCCCGAGCGAGGTAGAGTTCTACAACACGCCGAACGAGAGCGACAATCGCGTCAATGCGTTCGCCGTGTACCTCAACGACAACTGGCGCATCAGCGATCGCGTCACGCTCAACCTCGGGCTTCGCCTCGATCGCTATCGCGACTTCTGGCCGGATCAGCTCGTGACGCCAGAAGGCGTGCCAGCGCTCGCCGGCACGAGTGACGAGCGACTAATGGAGCTCTTCAGCGAGCAGCAGGTGCCAGGCGAGACCGTCTCGCGATCGACAACCGTGGCGCCCCGCGTTGGGCTCGCCTACGACTTGAGGGGCGACGGGCGCTCAGTGCTGAAGGTCTTTTGGGGAAGGTTCTACTTCAATTCGGCCCCAGACACGGTCGCCGCGGAGGCAAATCCCGTCGGCAGAACGCGCCTCCGCTACGACTGGACAGACCTGAACGGCAACCTGGTCCTCGACGGCCCCGCCGAGCTGGAAAGCTTCCTGCGCACGGTGGCTGGTCCCTCTGGCGTCACGATTGATCCAGACCTCGATCGGCCCGTGTCACAGGAGATATCAGCCCACTTCGAACGCGAAGTCGTCCGAGGTCTCTCAGCGCGCGCGTCCTACGTCTACAAGAACATCCGTGACGAGTGGGATGTCGTCGACCTCGGCCGCATCGCTACGTATACGCTGCCGATCGAGCAGACCGACCCTGGGCCGGATGGACAGTCGGGCACGGCCGACGATGGCGGAACGATCGCGTTGTTCGACCGCGCGCCAGCCGAGGAGAACCGTGTGTTCACGAACCCGGCGGACAACGACGCCGACTATCACACGCTGGAGCTCGGCGTGAATCGGCGCTTCCGCGACCGCTGGATGCTGCTCGCGTCGTTCGGCTACACATGGCTGGAGCAGCTCTATGGCACCGGCTCGGACACAGGAGCACTCTCGTCCGCGGGCAACAACAAGGACTACGATTGGCGGCCGAATCTGCGCCGCTTCGGTCGCGAGCAGACGACGATCTGGAACTACAAGATCATCGGGCGGTACGTGGCGCCGTGGGCCGTCGGGATCAGCGGGTCCTACAAGGTTCAAAGCGGCCGGCAGTGGGGGCGCTCGCTCAACGTCTCGCTTCCCGAGGCCGGCAGCGAGACGATTCGCGTGGAGCCGGCGACGGCCAACCGCGCGCCGAACGTCGCCATTCTCGATCTCCGCTTCGACAAGACGTTCACCTTGGCGGGCGGCGTGCGATTGACACCGATGCTCGACATCTTCAATCTCGCGAACGCCGGAACGGTGACGGCGTTTCGCAACGCGACGGCCTCCAACGGCAGCTTCCAGGAGGTGACCGCCCTCCTCGACCCGCGCATCGTCCGCTTCGGCGTCCGGCTGCAGTTTTGATAGGTAGGGCCGCCTCGCCGAGGCGGCCTTCCGGCATTTAGTAGTGGAGGCCCGACCTTTTAGGTCTGGCCTCCTTGTCCGAAGACGTTGAGAACGGCACCGACCAGGAAGAGCGATCCGGCGACGCAGACGAGGGGGCCATGTGCAAGGGCGCGCTCGACGGCCGCTCCCGGCGACGCCACGATCGCGACAGGGAGATCTGGAGCAACCGCACGTGCCGTTTCAGCGATGCTGACGGCTGGTAAGCGCCGTGGATTCTCGACTTCTGTTATCACCAGCTGGCTCGCGACCTCCTTCAACGCGCCGAGCATCCCGGTCACATCCTTGTCGCTCATGGCGGCGAAGACCACGGGGACGCGCGTCCCAGGGAACGTTGCCTGGAGCCATGTCGCCAGTGCGCTCGCCCCCGCGGGATTGTGTGCGCCGTCGAGTATCAGCTCGCGGCCTCCATCGAGCTGGAGGCGCTGCAGGCGACCGGGCCAGCGTGTCGTGGAGAGTGCCCTTACGATGGCGTGAGCCGGCACGTCGATGGCGCGCACCGCAAGCGTTTCGAGGAGACGGACCGAGACCGCGGCATTCATGACCTGGTGCGCGCCTCGGAGCGCGAGCCGCAGAGGGCCATAGTCGGCGACCGGCGTTCGGAGGCGGAGGTCCGTTTCGCCTGCGGTGAACGTCGTGCGCGCGTCGGTATCCTCATCGGCCCTTACCAGCGTTGCGTGCTGCGCGCGGCACGCTTCCTCGAACACGCGCACAGCCTCAGGCTTGCGCTCCCCGGTCACGACGCTCATGCCCCGCTTGACGATGCCAGCCTTTTCGGTGGCGATCTCGGCGATCGTGCGGCCGAGGAATCGGGTGTGATCCAGATCGATGGTCGTGATGACGCCCGCTATAGCTGGCACCACATTCGTGGCATCGAAGCGGCCTCCCAATCCAACCTCCAGGACCGCGACATCGACGCCCGCGTTGCGGAACAGCTCCAGGCCGACGGCCGTGGCCACCTCGAAGTGGGTCGCCGGTGTCTCGAGCCGGCCATCGTGACGACACGCGGCTTCGATATCGAGCACGTGCTCGAGGACACTGGCCAACCTTCCCTCGTCTACCGTTGCCCCGTCGACCACGTAACGCTCCGCGAGATGTACGAGGTGGGGAGACGTGTAACGCGCGGATCGGTAGCCGGCAACGCGGAGCGCTTCAGCGACCATCGCCGTGACAGAGCCCTTGCCGTTCGTGCCGGCAACCAGCACGGAGCGAAACGCCCGCTCCGGGTGCTCGAGCGCCGCGCAGAGCGTGCGCATGTTCTCGAGGCCAAACTTGATGCCGAACTGCTCGAGGCGTGCGAGACGTTCGAAAGGCGACATAGGGAGGTTCGAGGTTCAAGGGTCGAGGTGCAGATGCACGGTGCAACGTGCGAGGTGCGAGAGCCCAAGGTCCCGGGCCCGCTGGCTCGAGCGTTCAGGCCGCGTGGAGGGATCGACGACAGGGCGAGGCCTGGGCGCATTCGGCGAACGCGCCCTACCTCCTACTGCGGCACCGGTGCGTTCTCGGGCTGGGGCCCGACAGGCTCGACGCTCGTATCTGCCTCGCTCGCGGATGGTCTCGGAATCTCCGGAGGCGTCATGAAGCGCAATGCCCTCGCAATGGTCGTTTTCAGCTCGCGGCGGTCCACCACCATGTCGACGAAGCCATGCTCGAGGAGGAACTCGCTCCGCTGAAAGCCTTCAGGGAGCTTCTGCCGGATGGTTTGCTCGATCACGCGCGGTCCGGCGAACCCGATGAGCGCCTTCGGCTCGGCGATGTTCAAATCGCCGAGCATTGCAAAGCTCGCCGTCACGCCGCCAGTGGTGGGATCCGTGAGCACAGAGATATAGGGAAGCCGAGCACGATCCAAGCGCGCCAGCGCGGCGCTGACCTTTGCCATCTGCATGAGTGAGAGCGTTCCCTCCATCATGCGAGCGCCTCCCGAGCACGAGACGATAATCAACGGTCGACGAGAAGCCAGGGCCCGCTCGATGGCACGTGTAATCTTCTCGCCGACGACAACGCCCATGCTGCCGCCAATGAAGCTGTACTCCATCGCGGCGATCTCCACGTCGACGCCCTCGACGCGGCCCGTCACGCAGACCACCGCGTCGTTTTGACCGGTGGCTTCGACTGCCGCCTTCAGCCGTTGCGTGTAAGGCTTCGTGTCGATGAAGCTCAAGGGGTCTGTCGTGTGCAGCCCCGCATCGTGCTCGGTCCATTGCTCGTCGTCGAGCAGCGCTCGCAGCCGGTCGACGGCGCCGAGCCGGAAGTGGTGGTCACACTTCGGGCAGACGTGGACATTGGCGGACAGATCTTTGTGGTAGAGCGCCTGACCACAACTGGGACACTTTACCCAGAGGCCCTCCGGCACACGGCTTGCGCGATCGGGTGGTGCAATGGGCTTTCGCTCGCGCTTGAACCAGGCCATGTTCGCAACAGCTTAACACCATCGCAATCCCTATGTGGTTCTGGGCACGTAGTATCGGGTCCCGGCGTGAGCGTTCTCGATCTGCTTCAGGAGGTCGTCCACCGTCTCATCGTCCCATTCCAGGTCGAGCTCGGAGGTCTCCACCACCAGGAGCGAGGTGGCCGTGTAGTGGAAGAAGAAGTGAGTGAAGGCATCATTGAGCTCCGCGAGGTCCCGCTCGCGGAGCGGCCGGTGTTCGGGGTCGTGGCGCGCTCGTGCCTTGACACGTTTGCGGAGCACCTCGGTTGAGGCCTGCAGATAGATCGCAACATCTGGCGTTGGGAGGTCGCGCGCAAGGAGCTCGTAGACGCGCTGATAGATGAACAGCTCGTTGTCGTCCAGCTTGAGGTAAGCGAAGATCTTGTCTTTGTCGAACAGGTAGTCACATACGGTGATCTGGCTGAAGAGATCACCTTGGCGCAGCGCTTCTTGCTGCCGGTGGCGTGAGAGCAGATGGAAGAGCTGTGACTGAAACGCTGCGCCGGGGCGACGCGAATCCTGATCGTCGCCAAACGGGTTCTCAGTCTCGTCGAGCACGAGATGGGCGTCGAGCCGAGCCGAAAGCCGCTCTGCGAGGGTTCCTTTGCCGGCGCCCGGAGGTCCTTCAATGGCTAGGTATCGGAACTCCAAGATGCCGCGGAGTATACAAGGTCCGAGGGGCGAGGCAAGGGATCCCTGCCCCCTGACCCCTTGCCCCTTTGATAGGATGCTGTCGCCGTGACCATGACGCGTCGACTGCGAGGATTCCACATGCGTGCGAGATCGTGGGGGATAGTTGCCTTGCTCGCCGCCGGGTGCGCGAGCGCGCCACCGGCGCCGCCAGCTCCTGTGGTGACCATCGAACAGCACATGGGCACGATCTTGTGGCTGGAAGATCAGCGGGTGCTTCGAGATCCCGCGTCCGCGGCGCCTGCGCCCAAGGAGCCTGGCGCCGGCCGAACGCCAGAGGCGCAGGACAGTGTCGAACCGCCGACTGCACCCGCGGATCTCCCGGCCTTGCTTCAGCACTCCGAGGCGCGCTTACGTTGGCGCGCCGCACTTGCTATCGGTCGGATCGGCGAGCCCGAGGGCGTGGCGCCATTGACTGCGGCGCTGAAGGATCCGGATCCGGCGGTCCGCGCAATCGCTTCTTTCGGCTTGGGCCTCATTGGCGTCCCTGACGGCGTAGCACCGCTGACCAGCGCGCTGGCCGATCCGGATGCGCGAGTGCAAGGGCGAGCGGCTGAGGCGCTGGGGCTCATCGGTGAAGCCGCTCAGAGCAGCGCCGAGGCGATTGGCGGCATGGTGAGCGCCCATCTCGCTGCCGGCGCGCTCGAGCAGGTGCCGCCCGACGATGCGCTGGAGGTTCCCGCAGAAGCGGATGCCGTGCGTCTCGGACTGTGCGCGCTCGTGCGGCTCGACGCGTATGAGTCGCTGGCAGCGCTGGTGCTCGATGCGCAAGGACAGCCGACGCTGCGCTGGTGGCCTGTCGCATACGCGCTGCAGCGTATCGGTGACGCTCGCGCCCTACCGGCGCTCCTGACGCTTGCCGGTGACCAAAACGCCTATACGGCGGCGTTTGCCGTGCGAGGTCTTGGCGAGCTCGAGGAGGCTGGTGCGCTCGACGTTCTGCTGCCGCTCGTGCAAGGGAAGGGCCCGACGGTTGGTGTCCAGATCGCTGCCGTGAGAGCAGTCGCAGAGATCGGGGATCCGAAGGCGGTGGACGCGCTGTTGCCGCTACTGGCGCCGCCGCCCCGTACGGCTCCTGAGGCAGCTCCTAGTGCGGCGCGCTCGGCGAGCGCACCGGACGATGGTGGCGGTCGGCCGGCGGCGAATCAGAATCAGTTGCAGCTCGAGGTCATCGAGGCGCTCGCGACACTGAAGAGCGATCCGGCCTACGACGCGATCCTCGATTTCGTCCAGGATCCGTGGCCAGCGATGCGCGCCGCCGCGATTCGCGCGCTCGCCGCCATCAGACCCGAAGAGTTCTTCATCATCCTCTCGGGGCTCGACCGTGACCGCGAGTGGGTGGTTCGGGCCGCCCTTGCCACCGCGCTCAGCTCGCTGCCGGCCGACGTGGCGGCACCCCGGCTCCACGAGGTGTTGAAAGATGAGGATGCCCGCGTCATCCCCGCAGTGCTGCGTGCGCTCGCCGCGATTGATGCGCCCGACCTCGAGGAGCTCGTTCTCACCCATCTGGAACATCAAGACATGGGCGTCCGGATAGCGGCTGCGAGGCTGGCACAGGAGCATACGATGAAGAAGGCGGTGCCCGCGCTGGTCGCCGCGTACCGCGTCGCCAAGGCGGACGCTGGATACGGCGCGCGAGCTGCCGCGCTCGAGTCATTGGCCGCGCTGGACACCACCACGGCGCGCGAATGGCTTGGCGATGCGCTTGGCGACAAGGACTGGGCTGTGCGGGTCCGGGCCGCCGAGCTGCTGCAGAAGCTCGATCCGAGCGCAGACGTCTCACGCATACGCCCGGCACCGGTCACGCGACCACGTGCGGAGTACGACGCACCGGAGCTCGTGCAACCCACGTTCTCGCCTCAGGCGTACATCGAAACGAACCGCGGCACCATTCAAGTTCAGCTCGATCCCGTCAACGCACCGCTGACGGTTGCCAACTTCATCAGCCTGGCGCAAAAGGGCTTTTTCGAGAACGCCCGTATTCACCGCGTCGTTGCCAACTTCGTCGTGCAGGACGGCGACCCGCGGGGCGATGGAGAAGGCGGGCCTGGCTATACGATTCGCGATGAGCTGAGCACGCGGCCGTTCGCCCGCGGCACGCTCGGCATGGCGCTCGACCCCTGGGCGGACACTGGAGGCAGCCAGTGGTTCGTGACGCACACCCCTCAGCCGCATCTCGACGGCCGCTACACGGTTTTCGGCCACGTCGTCGATGGCATGGAGATCGTCGACGCGCTACAGCAATGGGACGTCATCAAGCGCGTCCGTGTTTGGGATGGGGAGTCGATGACCGGTAATTGACTCAGGACTCAGAGCCCAGAGCTCAAAACTCACGGAAGGGATTGGAGAGAGAGAGAAAGGGGGCGACGGCCGCCCCCTGTGCGGCGAACCACGTAGGGGCGCTACTTCTTCTTGGCCGCCTTCTTGGCCGTTTTCTTGCCCGTTTTCTTGGCCATGACCTGTACCCCCTTTCACTAGGGTGTCCAACACGAGAGCAGCTCCTGACCCACCCACGCGGCTGTCACTCCCGTGACCATTGTGTGCCGCCGATGGATCAGCGCTCCCGATACGCGATGCCACGCTGGGCATCTAGTGCGAAGGAAGGGTGTCGCACACTGCGGCGACACCCTGAGGAAGCGTCGAGCGAGTCGTTCGCTTAGCGCTTCTTGGCAGCCTTCTTCGCCTTCTTCGCTGCCTTCTTGGCTGCTTTCTTGGCCATTCTGCCTCCTTGGAAAGCGCAAGCTCAGCCCTTGTGCCCAAACGCGGCACTACAGATGGATTGAGCTTGTCGCCGTCATACAAGATGTAGATTATGGATGAGAAAATTTTGGTGTCAAGCACAAAAGTCTGCCAGATGTCAAAAATATTCTGCGGAGCACCCGATTTCAGGGGGTGAGCGCCTAGCGGAAGAGGGATCATTCCGTCAAGTTCCGTAATGAATCCTGAATCCTGAATCCCGATTCCCGACCCTGCTGGATGCGATCGAGAAACAGCTTCAGGTTGCTCTTCATGACGATGTGGGGTGAGAGGCGCACATGGTCGGGGGGTGAGATGTGCTCCACCAAGAAGCGGTGGAGATTCTGGAGCGCAACCCGGCCCTGTGTCCACGCGCGCTGATGCATCGTTGCCGCGATCCTTCCAGACTCGATGAGCGGGACGAGCGCGGGAAACAGGTCAGTCGTGATCAGCGTGACTTCAGACAGCCCACGGCGCTCGATTGCCTCGATCACAGGAAGCGAGTTGGCCGTACTGACGTACACGCCGGCAACATCCGGCTGGTCCGTGAGCACCTTCAGACATTTGTCGTACGCCTCGGCCTCGTTGTCGTGCGCCTCGACGATGGACGCGATCCGTACGTTGGGCCAGATCTCATCGGTCGCCCGGCGAAAGCCCTCCAGCTTGCCGGCATGATCCATGGTGTTCAGCGACCCCGTGACCACGATCACTTTGCCGCTGCCTTTGAGGAATCGCCCCATCAGCTCGGCGACGAGCGATCCGCTCGTGGTCGGGTCGACGGAGACGGCCGCGAGGCGCTCGGTGTTTGGCGCGTCCGTCGAGACGCACAGGGTCGGGATCCCTCGGCTGGCGGCTCGATGGATGAGCGGCTCGAGCCTGTCCGGCCGGCCCGGCGCGATGATTAGCCCGTGGATGTCGTCTGTCAGCGCCCGTTCGACCGCGCGAGCTTCGCCGTGACCCAGCCGCGAATAGGAATGATGCACGAGCACGACGCCGCTGGCCTCCAACGCGCCCGCCGCGGCAGTGATCCCGTCGGCGACCAGCTCGAAGAACGATGCCACCTCGCGAGGGAGGCAATACGCGATGCGCATCTCCCGTTTGGACGACAAGTAGCGTGCCGCCAAGTTGGGGCGGTATCCCAACCGCTCCGCCATCCTCAAGACCTTGCGGCGGGTGAGAGGACTGATGCGGCCGCGATCGTGCAGCGCACGATCGACCGTGCCGATCGAAACATTCAGCGCCTTCGCGATCTCACGAATTCCCGCCGGTCTCGATGGCCTCGTCGGCCCGACTCGCTTGCGCGCGCTCATGGATCTGCTATCAAGCCCTTGACCTGCTCGGGCGTTATCTCCACGTCCGGCCGAAAGCGATTGCTGGCCATGTACGTAAGCAGGCTGTGCAGCATCTGACGCGCCACGAGATTGCGATCCCCCTCTTTTCGGAGGTCGATACTGGTCACGAGCAGGCGGCCGCCGGCGACCTGCGCCTCGAAGATCAGCCCCAGCTTGCGACTGGTGACCCAGTCATCGATGACCTGCACGGTTGGGCGGAGCTGCGACGGGAGATCGTCCAGCAGCATCGCACCTGCCCGGGTGACGAGATACCACCACTGCCAATTGCTATGGTAGTCGGTCGGAAACGCCGCGAGCGCAGGATGCTCGGGATCGCAGAGGATGCCAAGCGTATGCGGCGGCTGGCCACCGGTCCACGCCGTGTTCCAGAAGATGCTGGAGAAGCCGAGCGCCACCGGGCCGCCTCCGCGCTTCGCGCTCCGGCGGTCATCTCCTTTGACGCGCTTCGGCGGGATCATGAGCAGCACGCGACCGCCATCCCTCAGTGTCGTCAGGGTGGCGCGATCGAGGTCGGTGGCGATGGTGACGGCCTGCGGCGTTCGAGTGTCCACACGGTCCGGGTACACCCACACGTCCCAGTCATTTTCGAACGGCGTGCCCTCGAGCGCAACCACCAGCTTGTAGCGTTGGGGAGCAGGCACCTGGCGGAGATCCGCTGCGACGCGGCCGAGTGCGATAGCGTTGCCCAGAGGAATCGTTCGCGGCGGCAAGCTGCCCCCGGCGACCGGCTGGTCGCCGCCCTCCGTGGGAACGAGCTTCCAAGTGATCGAGACGTCTGCGAGCGGTGCCGGTCCAAAGTGTGCGACCTCGAGCACCGCCTCGAGCGTGTCGCTGTTCGAGAAGACCCGCCGCTCGAGCCGAGCGAGCGGCACGGTCCTGTTGCAGAAGCGTCGGTATTCTTCGGCTGTCACATAGCCCTTCGGTTCCCAGAAGGCGTCGAGCACACCCACCAGGGCGGTGCCTTGGCCGGGGAAGTCGTGGAGGTCGAGGAGCTGGAAGCCGCCCATTCCAGGTGTGCGGAGGGCCGACTCGATGTCTTCCTTGTACAAGAGCGTCTGCAGCTTGCCCGACGCCAGCAAGAGCTCGCGAGCCTGACCGCCCATCTGCTGCTCGTCGAGACGCTCGCGAAAGATCTCGAAGTTCCTCGGCTTGAGATATCCCGTGTACTTTGGCATCTCTGCGAAGTTCGGGAACGCGCACCACTGACCGATCTCGTGGCTGATCACCGGCACCCGCCACTTGCGGATGTAGTCGCGGTAATCGGTCCGGGTTTCCGGCGGCCGGGCGTTGACGCGCGATTTCAGACCGGCCCCCCAGGCCTGAATGCGCGGATCCGGCGTGACGTGGAACTCGTTCTCCGGAATCTGCGGCCACCCGGATGCCGCCGTGTAGAGTCTGCGCTGGTCCTTGGCCTTGTAATGCGTGAGCCACCGCGCCAGATACGCCTCGTCGTTGCCTTCCGGCTCGTTGCCGTACGCCATCAGCACGAATGACGGATGGTTTCCGTAGGCGCGGAGGATCCGATCCGTCTCCTTGTAGATCCAGGCATCGACCGGTAAGCCTACGCCGAGCCTCGTCGACTGATTCGCCCAGGAGCCAGCTTCCACCTGGAGATAGAAACCGAGCTCGTCGGCTGCCTCGAATGCCGCGGCCGGCGGGCACCACGAGTGAAAACGAAACATGTTCAGGCCATGCGCCTTGGCGGTGCTGATGATGCGCTTCCAGGATCCCTTGTCCGTCGGCGGATGACCAGTCTTGGGGAAGATGGCGGACTCGAGCGTGCCGCGGAAGAACGTCTTGCGGCCGTTCACGACGAACTGCGTGCCCTCCACGCCAATCTGGCGCAATCCAAACGTCACCGCAAAGGGGAACGGGCGGGCTTCGAGGTTCGGGGCTCGAGCGTCAAGCGGAGCAGATGCCGCTGTCCCAGGCTCGAGTGTCGCGGTGAGGCGATAGAGCACTGGGGTGAACTCGTCCCACAGCTTTGCGCCCCGGCCGAGCGAATACCGAGCTTCGAAGGTGCCACCGTGCCGATTCCACTGCACATCGACGTTCATCGGCGCGGGTGCGGCAATTGGAGCCGCCACGTTGAAGCCTTCCGCCTCCAAGCGCACGCTGCCGCGGCCGGCCCGGCCGGTGGCGTTGCCCACCTTCCCACGTACGAGCACGAGCTTCGCGTCGACATCCGGGTAGAGCTGCAGATCGTCGATCCACACTGCTGGCGTCGCCGCGAGCTCGATGCGGCCCGCGACTCCATTCCAGTTGCTCTGAGTGTGGTCACTCACGCTGTGCGAGTTGACGCCCACGTCCACGATGAGCCGGTTGTCGACGCGGACCGTGAGCCGATGCTTACCAGGCTCGAGCGTTCTCCCCAGGTCGTAGACATGCGGCGTGGACAGGCTATCGTTACTGCCGATGATGCGATCGTCTATCCAGACGAGCGTCTGCCAGTGCGGCCGCTCGAGCGTCAAGACGACCTGCTGGCCGCGCCACGGTTCCGGAATCTCGATGTCACGCTGGTACCAGGCTGGCCCAACGTAATGCTTGTCTGGTTGGAGCCAGAAGGGGATCTTGATGTTCCCTGGCCGGCGATAGGGCTCGTACTCCGGAGCGGTGAAGTACGAGCGATCCACAACCTGCCCGGTCCACTCGGTGGCCGGTGTCACGTCATCACCGAAGCCTTGTGCCTGGAGCACGCCGGGAAGCGCGATCTGCTGCGACAGTGACCGCCGATACCAGTGCTCGAGGATGCCGCGGTCGTCGCGGTCGAGCTCGAAGCGCCAGGTGCCCGCGAGCGACACGACGTCCTGCGAAGCAACCTGCATCGCCGGGACCGAGACGAGGCTGAGCATGCCCAGAAGACTCCCAGCCAAAAGCGT
Source organism: Luteitalea sp. (assembly GCA_009377605.1). Taxonomy (NCBI): domain Bacteria; kingdom Pseudomonadati; phylum Acidobacteriota; class Vicinamibacteria; order Vicinamibacterales; family Vicinamibacteraceae; genus Luteitalea; species Luteitalea sp. Next base: position 30,243 of record WHTT01000005.1, on the reverse strand, counting down.
GACATGTCGACGCATGGGGCTCCCTTTCACGACAGATGGACCACAGCCAAAAGCCGGCGGCCGCCTCGGCGAGGCGGCCCTACCGTCGTCCGCGGTAGGGCGCGTTCGCCGAACGCGCCGTGCTCGCTAGCCACCGACGCTCGTCATCTGAAGACGACGAAGAACAATACAGCGGCCGCGATCACGACGGCTCCACACACTCTCGCAGCAACCGACGAGGTCAGATCGATATCCGTGCGCACCGGCAGCGGCTTGGCTCGTTGCAACGGCCAAGCTGCCGTGATGATCGCCATCAAGACCAGCAAGCACACGAACGTCAGCAGCATCCGGTGCAGATAGGCAACGTGGCCAAGCTGCCACTGCAGGAGCCCGTACATAGGGGCGCTGAGAACCAGCGCTGCAACGCCGGCGCTCGGAGGTGCGATCTTGACGACGAACCCGAAGAGAAACGCCGCGAGGATGCCGGGCGAGATATAGCCCTGGAACTCCTGGATGAAAGCAAAGACGCCGCCGTGCAGCCGCGGCGAGACCGCAATCAGGCAGGCGATGGCGAGAAAGACCACCGTGGCCAGACGGCCCGCCGCGACCAGCTCGCGCTCACCGGCGCTTCTCCGCAGATGGCGCTTGTAGATGTCCATCGTGAAGATGGTCGAGGCGGCGTTCAACATCGAGCCGAGCGAGCTGATCACGGCGCCCGCAATGGCCGCGAAGATGAAGCCGCGCATTCCTGCTGGGACCAGCTCACGGATGAGCGTCGGGTACGCCTGGTCCGGTCTCGTGAGACGATCGGCGTAGAGCTGGTGCGAGAGCACGCCCGGCATGACGACGACAAAGGGAACAAGGAGCCACAGCGCTGCGGCAAAGACGATTCCAAGCTGTCCCTGTTTGAGCGAGCGCGCGGCTAGCGTGCGCTGCACGATGAACTGATTCAGCCCACAGTAGTAGAAGATGGGGATCCAGATGCCGCCAACGAGCACGCTCCAAGGCAGCTCGGGATGATCGCGTGGCAAGATCATGTGGAGGCGGTCCGCGTTCTGCGTGAAGAACGCGTCTGGGCCGCCCGCGGCAGCCACGCCGAGAACCAAGATCACGAAGCCTCCGAGCAGAAGGGCGATCCCTTGGAAGAGGTCGGCCCAGACCGCCGCAAGTAACCCGCCCCATGTGACGTACACGACGGCAATGCCCGCGATGAGGGCGACACCGGTCGTCAACGTCGAGCCGAAGATGATCTCGAGTGTCGTGGCGCCGGAGTACAACACCGCGGCCATCGTGACAGCCACGTAGATGGTCACGGTGAGCAGCGACATGATGGCGCGCGCTGCGGGAGAGTACCGATACTCGAGATACTCCGGCATCGTGTAGATGCCGGCCCGTAGGAACCGCGGTAGGAACGTCAGTGCGACGATGACGATCCCGATCGCCCCGGTGAGTTGCCATGCACTTACCGCCAGGCCCACGTCGCCAGCGGCTTGGCCCGCCATGCCGACGAACTGCTCGGTGGAGATGTTTGCAGCCACGATCGACACGCCGATCAGCCACCACGGTAGTTGGCGCCCCCCGAGGAAGTAGTCAGCGCTCGTTCGCCGGCCACGGCTCTTGACGAGGCTGAACGCCAGCACGGTGCCATAGAAGGCTACGAACACGGCCACATCGAGCTTGGTGAACGTCATCCGAACATCCGGAGGTGCAGGCGTGCCGGCTGGTGGCTGGGATCGAGCCGGAGCGCGGTCCCCAACCCTCTCAGGCTGCCGTGGCGGCGGCCCAGGCCCCACGAGCCGAGCGCAATCAAATACCGGCACGTGACCTCGTTGCGGAGGCGCAGGTCCTCGTCGAAGACGAGGAACTCGGGCAGCGACACCGCGAAATAGTCGATGCTCACCTCATCGTTGAGGTGTCCCCTTCCGAATTGCACGAGCGCCTCGTATCGCTGCCGCGCGCGCGCGCGGCGCTTCAAGCGCTCGAGCGCGAGTCCCTGATAGAAGAGCGCGTCTGGGCTCTGATCGTTGTAGAACATCGCGGTTGTAGGAGCCTCGAGACCGGTCGCGGCCTCCTGCCAGTTCCGCTTCGCCGCCGCAAGGTCTCCCACGCGCTCGAACGCGACGCCCAGCCAGTACAACACCTGGTTTTCTTGCGCACCGGCGAGCTTGCCCTCGCCGAGGTTCAGCGGGTACACGCGCGCACGCTGCAATAGCGCTACAGCCCGCTGTGCGTCGCCGGCGGCAAGCTTTTGCTTCGCGAGTTCCACGAGCGCCACGACGTACTGTCCGGTGACCTTGCCTTCTCCCCCTTCCCACGGATGGAACGTACGCGCGGTGAGGATCTCCAGCGCGCATTCATGGTCGCCCAGCGTGTTTCGTAACGTGATGACCTCGAGGGTCAGGTCGTCGCGCCGATCCACGAGCGCCGCGTAGCGCCGGAGGAACGCCAATCGCTGACCCGGGGAGACGCCGGTGCGCTTCTTCAGCAGGTCGAGCTCGAAGAGGACACGCGCATCCGATCGATCGAGCGCGAAGGCGCGCGTCATGGCACGCAGCGCTCTCCTTGGCTCATGCTGCTTGTTGAAGTACAGAAGGGCCAGGTTGCGGTGTGTCGTCGGATGGACGACATCCCCCCGCCGCGAGCGCTCCCAGGCTGCTCTGGCTTCGTCGACTTGCCCCTTGTCGTACCAGAGGTTGCCGAGGTAGAACGCGGCGCGCGCATCCTTGGGGTTGAGCGTCAACGCGGCCTGGAGCGCCAGCAAGCTGTCCACGCTGTTCGGGAAGCACCGATCTGGGCACTGCTCTGCGCCTCGGGTAAAGTATCGAGCCGCCTCTTCCTGATCATCCTTCAGCAGAGCGTAGTAACCGGCATGGTAGAAGAGCATGGGGCGTAGGTTCGGCGTCCCCGCTCGACCCGTGTGCCCCGCGGCGCGGTGCTCCGGCGTATCGTCCGCGAGCAGTCGACCAAGGAGGTCCAGCGCCTCGTCATAGGCGCCGGCGTGCGCATAGGCTGCAGCGATCTCGAGATGTGTGTGGACGTCGCGTCGCATCGAGCAGACGAGGCTCTCCTGGGCGGAGGCTTCGGCACGGTGCTCACCTCTTGCCCGAAGGAGGAGCAATCGCTCGTTGAGAGCGCCGAAGTCCAAGGGGTCGCGGTCGAGCAGCCGATCGATCAGGTCGAGCGCCTCGGAATGGCGTCCGAGTCGCCTCGAGAGGAGCGACTTCAGATGCGACGCCTGCTGGTTGTGAGCGTTACGGATCAGCGATCGATCGACGAGTGCTAGCGCTTGGGCAAGGTCCCCATCGATTGCGGCGAGCTGGGCGAGGTTGAAGAACGCGGCATCTTGCCAGGCGGCGTTCCACGCTGCCTTCGCGAACGCGTCACCGGCTGCAGCAATCCGACCTTGATAGCGAAGGCAGAGACCGAGGTAGTAGTAAGCCTCTCCGTCGTAGGGATTTGGATTGTGCTTCGTCTCCGCTCGAATGGCCGCCCCGAACAGCGGCTCCGCTTTCGCGAATTGGCCGCGCCGTACGAGCAGCCGCCCGAGCGCGGTGTTGTTGCGCACGTCGTCTCGATCGCGGCGCAGCGCCTCCCGATAGTAATCCTCGGGCTCGCGCGTCGCGTGACGATACTGCTCGAGGTGCAGGCCAGCGAGATAGAGCGCCTCGGTGCTGGCCACCTTCGCTGGCGCTGGGATGGCTGTCGCAGGATCGGGCACGGCCGGCGGGCGCTTCGGCTCCGGCGTGTAGGCGACGAGCAGATCTCCGTCGCGGCTGCAGACCTCGAGGCTGAGCCCCTGCGCGTGGACGCGTGGGCGCAGGGGAACACGCGCCGTGAATGGCGCTTCGGGTGAGAGATCGACGCTCCTATCCCAAATCGAGCGTCCGCGATACACCAGTCGAACGGTCGCGTCAGGTCGTGAGGATGTCGCGTACACGCCGACCACGGCAAGACTGCGGCGGAGCTCGAGGCTGACGGCAGCGTGGATGGTCGCATTGCGCACGTAGCCAATCTCGCTGTACGGAAAGAAGTACTGTTTGGCCTCCTTCTCTTCGAACGGTTGGAGCCAGGAGAAGTCAGGCTGGTTGTCGGCAAAGACGCCGCACATCAGCTCGGCGTAGGGCCCGTCCTCGTCTGTCAGGTTGCGGTCCCATGCCTTGCCGAAATCGCCAGCGCCCCAGACCCACTGCTTCTTTCCGGGCACGAAGCGATGATCGGCGACGTGGAGGATGCCGGCCCGCTTGCCGTGGTCATAGCCGCCGAGAAAGTCGTAGCGTGACCCTGCCGCCATGTAGGAGGTCGGCACGGGGATGTTTTTGTACCAGGAGATGTCGACGCCGCTCGAGTAATCCACCTTGTAGTACTCACCCCGCGCGATCGGATACTCGGAGACGTCTCGCTTGCCGTGGTCGTAGACGGCCTGGACGTCTGGCGGAAAGATGGCCTGATACTGCTCATTGACGTGCACCGCTGGGTTCGTCCAGAGATGGAACGTCTGCGGGATCGGCGTTGGATTGAAGAAGCGAATCGCGATCTCCAGGAAGGCTTTGTCTGGGTACAGCGTGAGGCCGAGCGTGCTCTTCAGGTGCCACATGGGCTCGATCTCGCTGAGCCACAAGGTGGCCGCCCCGTCCGCACGCTCCGTGATCGTGTAATCGACGGGGCAGAACGTCCCTGGCCGGTGGTGCTGCGGCCAGTTGAACTCGATGCCACCCGAGAGCCAGGGCCCTGTGAGGCCAACCAGCGCCGGCTTGATGACCGTGTTGTGGTAGATGAACGGGTAGCCGTTCGTCTTGTCGTAGGCGTACTGGATGCGGCCGCCGAAGCCGGGCATGACCATGAGCTCGAGATAGCGGTTCTCGAGAAACAGGACGGGATGGCGCTCGTCGACACGCGTGTCCGCGATCCGATCGATGACGGGGTACGGATAGACGCGTCCCGAGCTGCCCTGGTAGACGCGCCGCTCGAGGAACATCGGATTTCTGTCCGGCTCGCCGGCCTGGTAGGTGGGAATCACGACCTCGTCTGCCCAGATCCGCACCTTTGATTGGTTGGTGTTGCGGTGCATGCGTGCAATAACCACGAAGATCACGAAGGATCAACCACGAAGGACACGAAGGACACGAAGAAAGAAGGGCACGAAGAAGAAATCAATTAATTCTCAAATCAAAGACTTCGTACTCTTCGTGTTCTTCAAACTTCGTGCTCTTCGTGGTGAAAATTCTTCGTGTCCTTCGTGGTGGTGCTCCGTTCCTCATTTCCCCGTTCTACCAGTAGAGCTTCATTCCGATCTGGATCTGCCGGGCGGAGTTTCGGGTGCTCGTAATGCGCGCGAAGTTCGCCCGGTTGCTGAAGTTGAGCGAGCCCGGCAGGTTGAAGCTCGGTGTATTGGTCAGGTTGAACGCTTCGACGCGGAGCTCCAGATGCGTCCCAGCCGTGAGGCTCACACGCTTGGCCACCGAGAAGTCGAACTGCTGGAACGGCGGTCCGGTCACCTGGGTGCGGCCGCCGCCGAGCGGCGCGTAGTCGGCTTGGCCGATCTCGGTTGCCACGGGCGGGTCGGCGAAGGCATCCGGATTGTAGAACTGTGACACGTCGTGGCTCCCTTCGTACGGATCCTCGCCCGGGACAAGCAGCGCATAGCAGCCGAGACCTGCGGTCGTTGCGACCGTGCATCCGATCGTCTGCGGCGGGCCACTGTAGAGCGCGACGACCCAATTGGCGCTCCATCCGCCAAAGATCGGGCCCTGGAAGGGCAGCTCATAGATGCCGCTGAACGTGAACGCGTGCCGGATGTGAAACGGCGCCAACCCCGTATCCGCTTGGATGCCGAATCCTGGAAGATCCGGCGCCCGAAGGCCGCCAACGCCTCCGCCGCTGAGCAGATCACCGGCGTTGGTCTTGGCTTCGCTCAGCGTGTAAGCGGCGAGGAATTCCAGGCCTTTGCTCAACCGATGTGTGAACTTGGTCTGCAATGAGTGGTAGCTGCTCGTGCCGTTGGTCGTGGCGTAGGACGATCCGCGAGCGAAGTGTGGAAAGGGCACGTGCTCTTGTGGGTCGACACCTGGAGGCAAGATCTCGGTGACGTGGTTCGTCCCGGAGAACGTCTCGATATGACGGCCCAGTGAGCCGACGTACCCCACTTCAACCGAGTCGTGATCTGTCAGCTCGTACTGTGCCGTCAGGTTGAAGCCCTGGAGGTACGGCGTCTTGTAGTCGAACTCGATGCCGCGCAGGTTCAGTCCCTCGCCGCTGACGAACCGCGGGTCGAGCGGAACCGAGAGTAAGCCCCGTTCCAGCGTCGCCTGCGACCCATCGGGATACCTGAGCGGCGTGACGTCGTTCGCGGCTTGGAAGTTGAAGTCGTACTGGAAAGGATAGTTGTATCCGAGATTGGGAAAGCCGCCACGATTCTCGAATGCCGCGTAGTAGATCCCGTACCCGCCGCGAATCACCATCTTCGAGGTGGGCTGATAGGCAAATCCGACGCGTGGGGCGAAGTTCTGTTGCATCTGGCCAATGCCGCTGCCGAACTCGTCCGAGTACACGAGCTCGATGCCGTCCACGGCCAGCGCATCGATGAACTCCGGCGACAGCTGCGGATCGTCCCGGCGGCGCTCGGGCACGATGTAGCGCGCGCCTGCGCCTGGCGTGCCCGGAACGAAGTTCGCCTGCGCCCAGTGCTCCTCGCCCACCAGGCTGAAATGCTCCCAGCGAAGGCCGAAGTTGAGCGTGAGGCTGGAGAAAATCCTCCAATCGTCCTGCGCGTAGGCCGCAAAGTAGTTTCTGAAGTTGTCGATGCTCCCGAAGGGGGAGGCATTGACGTCATTGGCCCCGCCGACGAAATCAACGCCGTTTGGCACGAGCGAGGTCGAAGGCGTCAGCAAGAGCTGCGCGCGGCCGGTGCTGCCGTCGTTCTGGTTCGGCATCGAGGTGTACGCACCGCCGAAGCTGAACTCGCCTCGGGCGGTTGGCGGTGCCGTCCACGGAAACTCCACGTGCTGCAGCTCGATGCCGCCCTTGAACGTGTGGGACTTGTACACCTTCGTCAAGTTATTGGTGAGCTGTGTGGTGTTGCTGAAGCGCTCGCTCACGAGCCAGGTCACCGCACCCAGCCGGTGCAGGCCGCCGATGTTGATCGGAGGGAGACCGCCGTTGCCCGGTACTTGCGGGACGCCCGGAATCCCGAACTGCGCGGGGATGTCGCTGGTGTCATCGCCAAAGGGCGGCACGCGATAGGTGTGCTCGCGGCTTACGCCGACGCGCGTCTCGTTGATCAGGTTCGGCGAGAACATGTGGGTGTAGCTCACCGCAGCACCGTGCGTGCGTTGGGTCTCGAGGCCCTCGCCAAATGCGCCGCCATCGGCATAGCCCTCGAACGGCCCCGGCCTGACGCGGTCCGCGTCGGTCAGGCTGTAGCGCCCAAACAACCGGTTGCGCTCGCTGATGTTGAAATCGACGCGCCCATGAATGGCGTGCGTGTCCGATTCGTTCTGCCGCGTGGTCACGTAGTTGTCGAACGGGCCGGGTTGATTCGGCTCGGGGTACTGCTCGAGCAGTCGAATGGCGTTGGGGTTCAGACGGTCCTGTGGAATTCGGTTGCCGCGGAACGGATCCCGGACGAAGCCGCTCGCGACCGCCGTGCGTCCGGTCACAGGGTCGATCTGGCCGGTCGTCACCTCGCGCGTCGTTGCGGGGTCGAAGAGAGTCCCTAACGGGAACGTTCGCCCCAGCGAGTCGGGGCCCCGCGTGCCATCCTGTCCGCTGATGAGATCCGAGAAGTCAGTGAATCCGCTTGCACGCTCTGCCGCCGTCGGGACGCTGGTCGTCCATAGCCGGCCCTGCCGCGTGTTCGTGCCCTCGTAGGACCCGAACCAGAACAGCTTGTTGGCGATGATGGGACCGCCGGCCGTGGCGCCGTACTGATTCTGGAGAAAGTCCGCCTTGGCCTGGTCCGTCGCGTTGGCGAAGAACTCGTTGGCATCCAGCGCGTCGTTGCGATGGAACTCCCAGCCGCTTCCATGGAACGTGTTGGTTCCCGACTTCATCGACGCATTGAGCACGGCGCCGCCCGCGCGCCCGTATTCGGCGCTGAACGAGTTGGTCAGCACCTTGAACTCACTGATGGCATCGACTGGCGGCGAGACCACGTACGCCGTGCCGTTCAAGAAGTCGACGTTGCTCGTGTTGTTGTCGATCCCGTCGAGCAGATAGCTGTTTTGCGCCGGCCGGGCGCCGTTGGCGGCGAACTGCCCGGCCGCACGCGCGCCAGGCTGGGCGTGCGTCACGCCCGACGTCAACCTCGCCAGGTACGTGAAGTCACGTCCGTTGAGCGGCAGGTTCACCGCGGTTCGCGCGGTGACCGTTTCGCCCACCGAGCCGCTTTGGGTCTGCAGCAGCGGGGTGCCGGCCGTCACATCGACGGTCTCGGCAACGTCGCCTGGATCGAGCGTGAAGTTCACCTCCGCCTGCTGTTGGAGGCGCAGCTCGATGGTGCGCTGCGCCGTCTTGAAGCCGGGAAACTCCACCTCGATGCGATAGGTGCCGCTTCTGACCGGTGTGAAGACGTAGCTGCCATCTTGACCGGTCACCGTGGTCAGGCTGAAGGATGTTTCCTGCTGAACGATGGTCACCGTCGCTCCTGGAAGGACCGACGCGCTGGCGTCGCGGACGATGCCGAGGATGCTTCCGGTATCGACCTGCGCGCCTGCGGGGACCGGGACGCTGGCCACGCCGGCCAGGACGAGGAACGTGACGAGCCGCAGCGGTGGGCGCATGCGAGCCTCCTCTCTCGGACACGTGGCGCGTGTCCGATCACACCTGAGTGCGTGTACGTTAACGCAGAGTGACAGCACTCTATGCCAGGAGGGGGTAAGCGGTCAAGATACCGCTGTGACAGATACCGCTGTGACAGATACCACTGTGACAATCGGGCAAGTCCCAAGAGCTCGGCCGCCGCCACGATCTCGGGGTCGCCGATCGCCAGCTGCCGAGACTGCTCGAGGACCAGCCATACGGACGAAATGTTCCGTTCACAGCCCCGCGGGCTTCCCCCTCGCCCCTTTACACCGTGGTGCGAAGCTGCTGTTTCTCGGCGTGCCGCTCGCGGGCCAGTGCGATGAGCCGATCGAGCAACACCGGATACTCGACGCCGCTTGCAGCCCAGAGCTTGGCAAACATGCTGATGGTCGTAAAACCGGGGATGGTATTGATCTCGTTCAAGTAGAGCGCACCGTTGGTGCGGCTGAGGAGAAAGTCGACGCGCCCGAAGCCGGCCGCGTCGACGGCGCGAAACGCCTCAATCGCCAGCCGTCGGACCTCGTCCGTCTGCTCCGGCGTGATCGGCGCGGGAATGATCTCCTGCGAAGGTGCCAGGTACTTCGCGTCGTAGTCGTAGAAGTCGCGCGACGGCAGGATCTCGCCTGGCATGGAGGCTTCTGGCTCGTCATTCCCGATCACGGCAACCTCGATCTCGCGCGCGTCCGGTATCGCCGCCTCCACGAGAATCTTGCGATCAAAGCCAGATGCCACGCGAAGGCCGTCCTCGAGGCTTGCGACATCCACCGCCTTGGTGATGCCGACACTCGAGCCCAGGTTCGCCGGCTTGACGAATACCGGGAGCGCGAGGCGCCCGAGAACGTCTGCAATCACGGCGTCCGGCTCGTCCAGCCATCTCCGTCGTGCGACGACAACGTAGTTGCCAATCGGCAGACCACGGGCAGCGAAGACCAGCTTGGCCACCGCCTTGTCCATGCCGACGGCAGAGGCGAGCACGCCCGACCCGACATACGGCACGTTGGCGAGCTCCAGCAGACCCTGGACCGTGCCGTCTTCGCCGTACGGTCCATGCAAGACTGGAAACACGACGTCCAGGCCAAGGCCGGTCACCCGCGCGCGATCCTCGTTGATGGCAGTCATGCGCTCCGCAGATCGCTCGATCGTGACGATCGTGTCTTCGCTCGGCCGCGCTGGCATGTGCACCTCTCGCAGCGGATGAGCGTCGTGTGCATGCTCGAGACGCGCCTGCTGGATGACTTCGGCCGCGGATGACGAGAGCGGGGGCGTCTCGGCGATCGTCCACCGCCCGTCGCGCTCGATGTGGATCGGCACGGCGTCGTACGTCGAACGATCGAGATGGCCAAGGACGGCTGCCGCCGACGCCAGCGAGACTTCATGCTCGCCTGATCGGCCGCCGTAGATAACGCCAACGCGGAGCTTCTTCAAGGCTGGTCCACAGCTGCGATTGGGCGAATTTCAATCCACAGATCCTAGGACACTAGGATCCACGGATTGCCCCGCGGTGACAAGGTGAAGGGATCTAGGGGTCAAGGGGTCTAGGGGTCAAGGGGTCTAGGGATCAAGGGGTCGCGTCGTTCGTCTACGGCTCTCGAGGCTTCGCGCCACATCCTGCAGCCATTCACGGTGTCACAGCTTTGGGCTTAACCTTAGGTCTCGTGACCGGTGCCCCTAGATCCCTAGATCCCTAGATCCCTTGACCCCTAGATCCCTCTCTAAGAACCCGTGCCCATCCATGCCTTCACAGTGACCCATCGCGAAGGTGCCGCGCGGCGCGGTCTCCTGCCGACGTTGCATGGCCTCGTGGAGACGCCGGCGTTCATGCCCGTCGGCACACGTGGCACGGTGAAGGGCGTCACCCATCGCGACCTGCGCGATGCGGGCGCCCAGATTCTCCTCGCCAATACCTATCATTTGTACCTTCGTCCCGGCGACGAGCTGATTGCCGAGCGAGGCGGGCTGCACCGCTTCATCGGATGGCCGGGGCCCATCCTGACCGACAGCGGCGGCTACCAGCTGTTCAGCCTGGGGCCGCTCGTCGCGATTGACGAGCAGGGCGCACGCTTCAGGTCGCACGTCGATGGCAGCCACCACCACCTGACACCGGAGCAGGTGGTCGATATCCAGGCACGGCTCGGCTCCGACATTGCCATGGTGCTCGACGAGTGCCTGACGTACCCGGCATCCGAGGAGGCGGCCCGCGTGTCGCTCGAGCGGACGCTGCGGTGGGCGGCGCGCGCGCGGGGCCGCTTCGACGAGGTACGCGGCGCCTCCGGCGGCGTGACCGTCACGAATCCGTTGCAGGCGCAGTTCGGGATCGTCCAAGGCGGCGTGTATCCGCACCTGCGAGAGCGCAGCGCACGCGAGACCGTGAACATCGGGTTCGACGCCTACGCAATCGGCGGCCTGAGCGTTGGCGAGCCCGTTCAGGTCATGTACGACGTGGTGAGGCACACCGCGGCACTCCTGCCAGAGGACCGACCACGGTACCTGATGGGTGCCGGTATGCCGGACGACATCCTCGAGAGCGTTGCGCGAGGCATCGACCTGTTCGACTGCGTGATTCCCACGCGAAACGCCAGGAATGGCCAGCTCCTGACGTCGGAGGGACCGCTCAACATCCGCAACGCTCGCCACGCGCGCGACGACCGGCCGCCGGATCCGGCTTGCGGATGCTACACGTGCCGGTCGTTTTCACGCGCGTATCTGCGGCACCTCTTCCTCGTCCGCGAAATGACCGGCCCGACCCTGGCGACGCTGCACAACCTCCGCTTCTACCTTGACACCCTACGTCGAATTAGGGACTCTATAGCGTTTGGGACCTTCGGTCGTTTCAGGCAGGAATTCCACCAACGTTTTTCCCGCCGGCCGGCAAGGTAGGGTGCCCCAAAGAGAGGGAGGCCTCGCCGAGGCGTCCGAACGGTGCGTTTCGCCTTTGCGCTCAGCGCTACGGCGGACGAGTCGGCGAAACGCGCCCTACCCATTGTCCTGACTGCTCATGATGAGTACATCGTCGCTCGTTTCAACCACGGTGGCGCTCGCGTCTCGCCCCGATGCGGCCGTCAGCCCCTGGGTGCAGTTGCTCCCGTTCGCCGTCATCCTGGCGATTTTCTACCTCCTCATCCTGTTGCCCATGAGGCGGCGGCAGAAGAAGGTTGCCGACTTTCAGTCGAACCTCAAGATCGGTGACAAGGTGGTCACCACGTCCGGCATCTACGGCGCGGTGACGCGCCTGAGTGACAAGACGGTCCGCCTGCAGATTGCCGACAAGGTCACGGTTGAAATCGCGCGGGCTGGCATCGGCGGCTATCAGGGCCAAGATCCGGTCGTCCCGGAGTCGGGCTCCTCTTGATCCTTGGGCTGAATCCTGCATCCTGAATGCTGACCGCTGATAGCTGACTGGCTGACATATGTGGAAGACGCTTCGCTGGAAGGTCCTCATCATCCTGGCGGTGACGGCGCTTGCCGTGTGGGCGTTTTATCCGCCGAGCCAGAAGGTGAAACTTGGTCTCGATCTGCGCGGCGGTGTCCATCTCGTGCTGCGTGTGCAGACCGACGATGCGCTGCGGCTCGAGACGCAGCAGACGGCCGAGCAGCTTCGCCTGGTGCTCGAGAAGCAGAAGATTCCCGTCAAGGTGACGGCTGAAACAGTGACGCGCTTCCGCGTCCAGGGCGTGCCGTCGGCGCGCGACGGCGAGTTTCGCGCGGCCGCCGACACCGAAGCCGGCGTCTCCTACGATCGCGTGAGCCGGAGTGCCGGCACCTACGCGTTTGAGATGAAGCCGAACATCGTTCAGCAGCGACGTCGTGAGACGGTGCAGCAATCGGTCCAAACGATCGAGAGGCGCGTGAACGAGCTCGGTGTGACCGAGCCGACGGTGGCGACGCAAGGGAGCGAGAACGACCAAATCATGGTGCAGCTCCCCGGCGTCGAGGATGTCGAGCGCGCGAAGGACATCATCCAAGCGACGGCGCAGTTGGAGTTCAAGCTGGTTCAGGGGAGCCCGGCGGCCACGGAGGAGGCGCTGCTGCAACCTCACGGCGGCAAAGTGCCGGAGAACACGGTCGTGGCGCAGGGCGTGGAGGGGCAGTTCTATTTGGTCGACGAAGTGCCCGCCGTGGCCGGTCGCGAGCTGCGCAACGCGCGGCCCACGCTCGATGAGTACAACCTGCCCGCCGTCAGCTTCACGTTGAACAACGAGGGCGCCCGCAAGTTCGGCGACTTCACCGGCGCCAACGTCAACCGGCTTCTGGCCATCGTGCTCGACGGAAAGGTGCAATCGGCGGCCACCATCGAGACCCGCATCAATGCCGATGGGCGGATCACCGGCAATTTCACGCAACAGGAGGCCGCCGATCTCGCGCTGGTGCTGCGTTCGGGCGCCTTGCCGGCCGACCTGGATTATCTCGAGCAGCGGACCGTGGGACCGACGCTGGGCGCCGACTCGATTCGTGCCGGTGTGACCGCCTCGCTGGCGGGCCTCATCCTGGTGGCGCTGTTCATGCTCGTCTACTACAGACTGAGCGGCGTCAATGCCATCCTGGCGCTCGTCCTGAACCTCGTGATCCTGCTCGGCTTCATGGCGTATCTCGGTGCCGTCATGACACTACCCGGCATTGCGGGGTTCATCTTGACGCTCGGGATCGGCGTCGACAGCAACGTGCTGATCTTCGAGCGAATCAAGGAAGAGCTCGCGACGGAAAAGGCGCCGCGCTACGCCGTGGCAGCCAGCTTCGATCGCGTGTTCCTGACGATTCTCGACACGCACGTCTCGTCGTTGATCGCGGCCGCATTCTTGTTCCAATTCGGCACTGGGCCGATCCGCGGGTTCGCAACTACGCTGACCGTGGGACTGGTATCGAACATGTTCACGTCGCTCTTCGTGTCGCGAACGCTCTTCGAGATCATCCTGACGTCACGACGTCAGGCGACCGTCAGCATCTGAAGAGACCGGAGCGACTGCAAGACCATGCGCATCCTCGCCAACACCAACTACGACTTCATCCGCTGGCGCTGGCACGCGCTCGCCCTGTCGGCCCTCATCCTGTTGACGGGCGTCGGCCTGATGGTGAAGCAGGGCGGGCCTGCGCTGGGGATCGACTTCTCGGGTGGCACGAGCATCGTCCTGAAGTTCGACCAGGCGACCCCGGAGGAAACCGTCCGCCGTGCGCTCGAAAGCATCTCGGGAGACAAGATCGTCCAACAGTACGGCCAGCCGGGCGACAACGAGATCATGGTTCGCCTGCCCGTGATGGAGGGCACCGAGCAGGGCACCAGCTTGGACCAGTCGTCGAAGCAGGTGGTGCAGACGCTGCAGGAAGCGAAGATCGGCACCTTCGAGGTTGCCGGGAGCGAGCTCGTGGGGCCCATCATTGGCCGCGATCTCCAGCGACGCGGTATCTGGGCCGTGGTGCTCTCGATCCTCGGCATCGGGGTCTACATCGCACTGCGCTTCCGCCCCTCGTTCGCCGTCGGTGCAATGGTGGCGACGGTCCACGACATCCTTGTCGTGCTGGCCTTCCTCACCTTCGTTCAACAGTTCCGAATCGGCTACGAGCTGTCGCTCAACGTGGTGGCGGCCATTCTCACGATTGCGGGCTACTCGGTGAACGACACGATCGTCATCTTCGACCGGGTGCGCGAGAACCTCCGAGTGCTGCGACGCGAGTCGCTCACGACCATCGTCAACCGTAGCGTCAACCAGACGCTGAGCCGCACGGTAATCACGACGGGAACGACGTTGCTGGCGATGATGGCCCTCTTCCTGTTCGGCGGGGAGGTGCTGAAGGGCTTTGCGTATTCGATGCTCGTCGGCATCATCGTCGGGACGTACTCGACCGTCTTCATCGCCTCCTCCATTGCGATCGTTGTGAGCAAGCGCGGCAGGGAAGCGCGGGCGGGCGCAACAGCGCCCCCGGCTGCGACGGCCACGGCGGCCGCTCCGGCGGCCCCTTCGGTCTCGGCCCGCCCGAAAGTACGCCGACGACGGCGGGGCTAGTGGGCTGTATCAGTCATTTGTAAAGTGGCTGGCGGAGCGCGGCGCCCGGCTGGCAAGGCGCGAGGAGGGAGCATACAGGCAGTATGTGACCCACGAGCAACGCAGCCAGGGGGATGCCCCGCCCGCCAGGCGCTTTACAAATGACTGATACAGCCCACTAGGGTCCTGATACTGCTGTGCACCTGCTCCATGCCTTGTTCCTGGGCGTCATCCAGGGCATCACCGAGTTCTTACCGATCTCGAGCTCGGCGCATCTGATTCTCGCGCGGGCATTCTTTGGGTGGGATGGCGACCTCTTTGGCTTGCCGTTCGACGTGGCCACGCATCTCGGGACGCTCGCGGCGGTGGTCGCGTATTTCCGCGCCGATGTCGTCGCAATGGTGCGCGCCGTGCCGCGCATGGCGCGCGTGTCGACGTGGTTCACCGTCCGAGCGCCGTCGCGGGACCTGTCGTCGGACAGCCGAGACAGGGCTGCTGAGCTCGCGCGTCTCATCGTGATCGGGACGCTGCCAATCGTGGTGATAGGAGGGCTCTGGGCGGACGCGATCGAGGGCTCACTGCGTTCGCCGCTCGTGTGTGGCGTGACCCTGGCAGGGGGCGCCTTCCTGTTCTTCCTCGTCGAGCGGGTGTCGCGCCAGCAGAGAAGTGAAGGGGCGCTGACCGCTGTCGACGCGCTGCTCTTCGGCATTGCCCAGTCCACGGCGCTCGTGCCCGGCGTGTCGCGCTCGGGAGCGACCATTGTGATGGGCATGATGCTCGGACTCTCACGGGCCTCGGCGGCGCGCTTCGGTTTCTTGCTCGGGATCCCGGCGATTCTCGCGGCCGCCGCCAAGGAAGGTCTGGTCCTCGTCGGCGAGCCACTTCCGCCGGGTGAGGTGACGGTCTTCGTCATCGGCATCGCCTCGTCGGCGGTGGTTGGCTACATTACGGTCGCGTATTTCATGCGGTTCCTCGGCGGCCATCGGTTGGACGCGTTTGCGTGGTATCGTCTGGCGCTTGCCGCCGCCGTGGCCCTCTGGATGCTACAGCTGTGACCTCTGTGCTGCTCTGGCTCCGGCGACGCTTCATTGCGGGCTTCTTCGTGATGGTGCCGCTCGTGGTGAGCGTGGCGGCATTGGTTTGGATCTTCCAATTCCTCGACGGGCTGGTCGCGCCGCTCTACGAGCGGTGGACCGGACAACAGATACCTGGCCTCGGCTTGATCACCACCGTCGCGTTCGTGCTGCTCGTTGGCGTCGTGGGCATGAACGTCTTCGGCCGCCAGTTGCTGCAGCGGCTGGACAAGTATCTGCTGCGTCTGCCTGTCTTCCGAACCGTGTACGCGCCGGTGAAGCAGCTCCTGGCCGCGTTCAATCCTGACAACGAGTACGGGTTCAAACGTATGGCCCTCGTGGAGGATCCTCGGCGTGGCTTCATCCTCGGTTTCCTCACGCGTGAGTTCATGGTGGACCGTGGGCGCGGCCTCGAGCAGCTCGTTGCCGTGTACGTGCCGACGAATCACTTGTATCTGGGTGACGTCTTCATCTACCCGCGGGAGCGCGTCAGTTTTCCGCAGCTCAGCGTAGAAGAAGGGATCAGGATCTTTCTGACCGGGGGAATGGCGCTACCAGAGCGTTTGACCTCGAGCTCGGCGATCAGTGAGCCGCGAGCGTTTCGTGATACGAGACGTACAAAAAAGTAGGTGCCAATGGCCAAGGCCGAGCTCCGCCTCCGCGCTACGGCGGACGAGCCGCCTTCGCTGAAGCTTCGGCAGAACTTGCCCGCCATAGCGCGAAGCGACGCCGGGCTTGTCGCGCCGAAGCGCGGCGCGCGAAGGCGGATGTGTCCATTTCTCGCCGTGCGGTGTCTAAATAAGTAATGAGCGAAAGGGCCGCAATTTTCGGCGGCGGATGCGGGCAGTCGGGAGGACAAGGGGGCAGACCGTCTCGGAACCGCCTCGACTGCGGGCTTCCTCGAGTTTAGCGAGCGAAGTGAGAGAGCTTTGTTACATGTGGGTGCGTTGACAGGCTTTTTGGCCTGTCGCTATAATCGGCGCTCCTGCCGCACAGCCCAGGGCCTGTTGGAGGGGTGAGGAGGACGAGCCTGTGCCACGTGAGATGTTCGGCGATGTGGTCGATCCCTCGGTAAAGGTGGGGTCGAAGAAGTGGTATACGGTCCCGGTTTCGATTCTGCTGCATGTCGTTATCGTTGGAGCGGTGATCGTCATTCCGCTCATGGCGACCGGGAATCTGCCGGCACCGCCTGCAATGATGGCGTTTGCAGCGGCGCCGCCGCCGCCACCACCGCCACCGCCACCACCACCACCACCTGAGGCGGCGCCACCTCCAACGGTCAAACCCGTTGAAATGAATCCTGCCGCGGCGCCCATTGAAGCGCCGAAAGAGATCCTGCCGGAGGCGCCACCGCCGCCATCGAGTGTCGTCGGTGCGACAGGTGGCGTCGCGGGTGGTATCCCTGGCGGCACGTCAGGTGGCGTGGTGGGAGGCATTCCGCCACCGCCTCCGCCCGTGCAGAAGCCGGTGCGGGTGGGCGGCGCCATCAAGCAGCCGAGCCGCGTCAAGAACGTCGATCCTGTTTACCCGCAGATCGCGCAGTCGGCACGGGTGCAGGGCATTGTCATCATCGAGGCCACGATCGGTACCGACGGCAAGGTGGCCAACGCGCGTGTGCTCAAGTCCATCCCCTTGCTCGACCAGTCGGCGCTCGACGCGGTCAAGCAGTGGCAGTACACGCCGACGATGCTCAACAACGTGCCTGTGCCGGTCATCATGACGGTCACGGTGAATTTCACGCTGCAGTAAACAACAACGTAGATCGAGCCGTGCGTGTCGTCGATGGCGCTCTTCGGCGACTCGAAGTTTGGAAGCACGCAGTACATTGGAGGTAAGGGAATGGATCTTTGGGAAATGTGGGTCACCATGGGCGTTCCGGCGAAGTTGGTCGCGGTCGTCCTCTTCATCATGTCTTTCTGGTCGATTGGCATTGCGGTCGAACGGTGGTGGACCTTCCGCCAGGCGAAGGGCCAATCGAAGATCTACGCGCCACAGGTTGCGAAGCACCTCAAGGAAGGGCACCTGAAGGACGCGATTTCGGTGTCACAGTCGAAGAACTATCGGTACAGTCACTTGGCGAAAGTCGTGCTCGCCGGATTGCAGGAGTACCAGTTCCAGCAGGAGAGCGGCTCCAGCCTGAGCCGTGAGGACCTGCTCGACACGGTGCACCGCGCCATCCAGCGCGCCACGGCATTGACGTCGAACGACCTGAAGCGCGGCGTGCCATCGCTCGCCACGATCGGCTCGACGGCGCCGTTCGTCGGCCTCCTCGGCACCGTCATCGGCGTTATCAACGCGTTCCAAGCGATCGGTGAGACCGCTTCCGCCGGTCTCGGCTCGGTGTCGGTTGGTATTTCGGAAGCGCTCGTCGAGACAGCGCTCGGGCTGTTCGTCGCCATCCCCGCAGTGTGGTTCTACAACTACCTCACTGGCCGGGTCGAGTACTTCAACGTCGAGATGGACAACTCTTCATCGGAGCTCGTTGATTACTTCATCAAGAAGACGGCGTAGAACGAAGAACCACGGACGGCAAGGAGAGCCCCATGTCAATGGACCTCGGTGGCGCTAAGGGTGGCGTTAAGGCAGACATCAACGTGACGCCGCTCGTCGACGTGATGCTCGTGTTGTTGATCATCGTCATGCTCATTGCGCCGATGGTCCAGGCGGGCGCGAATGTGACGTTGCCGCAGGCAAGCAACATCGAGCAGAAGCCGGACACCCAAGAACAAACGACTGTGCTCATCACGGCCAGTGGAGAGTTCTATGTGGACGGCCAGCCGGTCGCCGAGGCGCAGGTCCTCAGCCGCATCATGGAGTCGCTCGAGTCGAAGCCGGAGCACATCGTTTACCTGAAGGCAGACCGGACGACACGATATGCAGCCGTGATGGAGATGATGGATCGTCTTCGTGAGGCGGAGATCGAGGAGGTCGGCCTCATCACGGAGCAGGATCCAGACGCGGTGCGCGAGGAGCAGGGGCCGGCGGAGGGAGGTGAGTAACCGATGGCTCTCCACAAGCATTACGGCGCTGAAAAGGTCATCGAGAGCGAGCCGCCGCACTTCCTGGCGGACATGAACGTCACGCCGTTCATCGACGTGCTGCTCGTGCTGATCGTGATCTTTCTCTCTGCGCTCGCTCACTCGCAACAGGGGATGGATATCAACCTGCCGCTCGAGACCAGGTCGCAGGAGCAAAGCACGGTCTCGGACCAGATCGTGGTGGAATACTCCGCCGACAAGCGCATCTCCATCAACAAGCAGGACGTCGGTCTGAACGAGCTGGAGTCTCGGCTTCGAGATCTTTTCAGTACACGTAAAGAAAAGAAGATGTTCTTCATTGGCGAGCCGGCGGTGCCCTACGGAGAGGTGGTCGAAATCATCGATGCTGCCAGGGGTGCCGGTGTCGAAATGGTTGGCATTGTCACCGAAGGGATGCGGCAGGCGTCAGCACAGGCGCCGCCAGCCAGCGAGTAAAGGTTCGCGAAGTTCAAGGTTCAACGTGGGGCCGGGGTAGGTGCCGGTGGCAGAGCCTGGCGCCGGTCCTGAGCCTGGTCACACGCCTCGAGCCAGCAAACCATTGACTCTTGACAGTTTAGCCTCGAACCTCTGTCCTCAGACCTAGAACCCTTGAGGCGCCGAAAACTTGACTCGTTGAGTCAAGTTTCAGGGTTCTCGAGTGAGCGTCGGGGAGCGCGGCCCTGGCCGCGGTCCGCTAGAACCTCTCACCTCTGATCTCGAAGGTCCCCGCCCCTGGTTCCTGGCAAGCCGACAGGCGAGTCGAAGGGCCTGACCCTGATTGACCTGGCAAGTCTCGACTCGAGCCGGGTATGCTTATCGGGAGACGTAGGCGGCGTTTTTGCAAGTCACTCCGAGGATGCCGTGATCGACCCCCGGCGTGGACAATCGGAGCCTCGAGCGTTGTGGAAACGGGGACAGTCCTCGTTTTCGGATGATTGAGGGAGCCGTTGCCCAGAGCATCGGGGCCGAGGAACGAGGGCTGTCCCCGTTCTCCGGAATCGCCGATTCGGCACAGAAGCTGGTCCCCGCGTCTCTGAGTCTCGGGAGTTTACTTCATGGCTATGCGCTTTCTCAGCAGTCGCCTTGCGGCCGCTGTCGCGCTGGGTGCAGCAGTTGCCCTGATGGTGCCCGCGCATGCGTCCGCCCAGTACTTCGGACAAAACAAGGTCCAATACGACCGCTTTCGCTTCGAGGTCCTCAAGACCCAGCATTTCGACATTCACTACTACCCAGAGGAAAAGGCAGCGATTGACGAGGCCGCCCGCATGGCGGAGCGCTGGTACGAGCGGCTCGTGAAGACCCTGGACCACGAGCTGACCAGCCGCCAACCGCTCATCCTCTACGCGAGTCACCCTCATTTCGAGCAGACCAACGTGATCGAGGGGGGCATTGGGGAGGGCACCGGTGGCGTGACCGAGGCGCTCAAGCGGCGGGTGGTCCTGCCGTTTGCCGGCCCCCTGGCGGAGACGGACCACGTGCTCGGCCATGAGCTCGTCCATGCCTTTCAGTACGACATCGGCTTCATGATGGGCGGGCGCGGCTTGTTCCGCCTCCCCCTGTGGTTCATCGAGGGCATGGCCGAATATCTCTCCATTGGCCCGGTGGATCCGCAGACAGCCATGTGGCTTCGCGATGCCGCGTTGCGAGACAACCTCCCGACCATTCGAGACCTCAATAACCCACGGTACTTTCCGTACCGGTGGGGCCAGGCGCTGTGGGCGTACGTGGCTGGCCGTTGGGGTGACGCGGTCGTGGGTGACGCGCTCCGCATCGCGGCGCAAACGGGGGATGCCGAGGGTGCCTTGATGGAGGTCACCGGACTGGACATCAAAGAGCTCTCCGACAGCTGGAAGGGCGCCATCATCGAGCAGTACCAGCCGGTGTTGAGCAAGGCGCCGCAGGAGGAGAGCGGCAGGCTGGTGCTCTCCGAGCAGCAGAACGGCGGCCAACTGAACATCGGTCCCTCGCTGAGCCCTGACGGCAAGAAGATAGCCTTCCTTTCCGAGAAGGACCTCTTCTCCATCGACGTGTTCCTCGCCGACGCGGAGACCGGAAAGATCGAGCGCAAGATCGTGGAGACCGCGGCTGACCCGCACTTCGACAGCTTGCAGTTCATCAATTCCGCCGGTGCCTGGGATCACGCCGGCCGCCACATTGCCTTTGCGGCCGTGAGGCGTGGAAACCCCGTGCTGAGCATCTACGACGTCGAGCAGGGAAAGCGCGTGCGTGAAGAGGAGTTCGAAGAGCTCGGTGAGATCTTCCATCCAACCTGGTCCCCGGATGGCCGCCGCATTGCGTTCTCTGCCCTGAAGGGAGGCTTGCCCGATCTCTACCTGTACGACCTCGACAAGGGCGAGCTTCGAGCGTTGACCGACGATGCGTACGCAGAGATACAACCGGCATGGTCGCCAGACGGCAAGACCATCGTGTTCGTCACCGATCGCTTCTCCAGCAACCTGGAGACGCTGCAGTTTGGCGCATACCGTCTGGCGCGGCTCGACCTCGACACCAGGCGTATCGAGCCGGTTGCGGCATTTCCGCAAGGGAAGCACATCAACCCGCAGTGGGCGCAGGATGGTCGGTCACTCTTCTTCCTCGCGGATCCAGATGGTGTCACCAACGTCTACCGGCTCGAGATCGAGAGCGGCCGCATGCATCGCGTGACCGACGTCAGGACCGGCGTGACCGGTATCACGGCGCTCAGCCCGGCACTGTCGGTTGCCGCCAAGGCGGACCGCCTCGCCTACAGCGTGCAATTCGATAGCGGGTTCGAAATCCGAACATTGGATGGGAGCGCTGGTGAGGTGCCGGTCGAGATATCGACCGACGCGTCCCAGCCGGATGCAGCCATGCTCCCCCCGCCGCTCGCGGCGCGCAAGAACACGCAGGTTGAAAAGCTGCTCACCGACGCGAGCTTCGGCCTGCCCCCGGAAGATCAAAAACCGGAAGAAGCTCCCTACGATGCCAAGCTGGGCCTCGACTATGCAGCCCAAGCGATGGGCGTCGGGGCGAGCTCGTTCGGGACGTATCTGAGCGGCGGCGTTGCGCTCCAATTCAGCGACATCCTCGGCAATCACATTCTGACCACCAACATTCTCGCCAACGGCGAAGTTGAGGACATTGGCGGTCAGGTGGCCTACCTGAATCGCTCGTCCCGGTTGAACTGGGGCTTGATTGGAGGATCGATTCCATATCGATGGGGCGGCTTCAGGGGACGTACTCTACAACCAGACGGCACCTTTACCGAAGACTTCGTCACGATACGCCAGACACACCGCCAGATTGCCGGTTTGGTGGCGTATCCATTCAGCCGATCCGATCGGTTCGAGTTCTCAGGCGGCTACGAGAACATCGCATTCGACCAGGAAGTGGATCGGTTCACGTTCTCTCCATTCGGAGAGCTCCTCGATCGAAGCGAGTTCGAGGAGGCGGCGCCGGACGACATTCACTTGGCGAGCGGCTCCGCGGCGTTCGTTCACGACACAACAGTGTTCGGCCCAACTAGCCCCTTACTGGGCTCGCGTTGGCGGGTTGAGGCCAGCCCAACGGGCGGCAGTCTGAACTATACGGGCATGCTCCTCGACTACCGTCGCTACTTCGCTCCGGTCCGCCCCATCACGTTCGCCGTGCGTGGGTTGCACTACGGTCGGTATGGTGGGGACGGAGACGATACGCGATTGCGCCCGCTGTTTCTCGGGTCGCAGTACTTTGCAGACCCTGGTTTCGTGCGTGGTTACGACCTGAATGATATTGACCGCAGCGAGTGCAATGCGACGGACGAGAGCGGTTGTCCAGAGTTTGATCGCCTGATCGGCTCACGCATACTCGTTCTCAACGCCGAGCTGCGCTTCCCGTTGATTGGCATCTTCAAGGGGCAGTACGACTACGGCCCAGTGCCGATCGAAGGTTTGCTCTTTGGTGACGCCGGGGTGGCCTGGACGTCTACCGAGGACCCCGCGTTTGCCAACGGGTCACGCGATTGGGTGCGCAGCGTGGGGGCCGGCCTGCGCTTCAACGCGCTCGGCTTTGCCATCTTCGAGCTCAACGCCGTCCGGCCACTCGACCGCGAAGGCGTCGGCTGGAAGTTTGCCTTTAATATTCGACCTGGGTTCTAAGAGCAGTGACGAGTAGCGCAGGCCTTTAGGCCTGCCGACGCCGGGATGGCAGGCCTGAAGGCCTGCGCTACGAGTATCGGACCTGTTACTGATTAGAACCGAAACCTGATACTGAACTGCCCTTGCCAGCGAGATCGGAGATCATCGATGGTGAAGGGTGAGACGGAGAGCGGGCTGAGGTCGAAAATCATCTTGCCCGTCTCATCATCGATTCCGCCGAAGCGAACCGGGAGGAGTTGCTGGAAGCTTCCCGCGTTTCGGATCAGGCCCGTCTCGTTGCCGAACACGTTTCCCAAGTTGAACACATCGAAAGCGAGCTCGAGGCCGCGCCGTCCTGCGAGTGGGACATCGACCGCCACCCTGAAGTCCACGATGTGGGTCCAGGCTGTGAACGAGGCATTGCGCGGGACGATCTGGCCGATGTAGTCCTCGAGCTCGGCCAACGCGACGTAGTCGAGCAGGTCATCGTATGTTCCGTTGCTGAAGACGACCTCGTCGGCGCTGGCCGGAATGTACAGCTGATCGTTTGCGTTGCGGCCATCACCGTTCACGTCTGTAAAACTGAACGAGCTCGAGTACGGCCGACCACTTTGCCCATTGTAGAAGGCTGACGCAGTTACGCCCAACTGCCTCAAGTCAAAGCGATAAGAGCCGCTCAAGTTGATGCGGTGGTGCACCTCGAAGTTCGATCGGGCGACCGGAGCGTTGTTGGGGTCCCCCGGCACGTAGAGATTGCCCCAGTTGCTCGCCGCCTGGCTCGACGTGCCGTCGTTGAGCGACCGCGCATAGCCGTATGCATACGACCCGCTCGCGAACCAGCCATCGCGAAGCGGCCGCTCTAGCTTGAATGCGAGGTTGTAGTTCTCGCCTTCGTCGGTATTCGTGAGCAGGATGACGTCACTCAGCTCCGGGTTGGCGCGCTGGAAGAGCGGCCGTCCGTCCGGCTGCGTGCCAATTTGCTCGAGGTTCAGGTTCTGGTACGCGATGTCCTTGAGGCTATTGCTGAAGAGGAGCTCCGCCGTGGCGATGAGACCGCCGCCGACCTCCCGGTCGTATCCGAGATTGCCTCGAATGACCTGCGGGAACCGGTAGTCCGGATCGATCAGGTCTATCTCGTTGGTCGCCGCATCGCCAACGGTCGTCGGCTGGGCGCTCGGATCGGGGACGAACGGGATGCGATTGTCGGCGTCGCGTGGAACGTTCAATCGCGTGAACTCGAGACCGGTGTTGCTGTACTGATTGCTCAACCAGACATACGGCGTCCGTCCTGCGAAGAGCCCCAGACCGCCGCGAAGCTGCTGGCGCGTGTCCGTGCCGAGGTCATAGTTGAAGCCCACGCGCGGAGACCACAACACGTCATTCGGCGTCACGTCAGAGCGGAACCCGAACAGCTCCTCGCTGACAGGGTTGCGCGCGGGGTCGTCCGGAAAGCGCGGCAGATCCACGCGCAGGCCGTAGGTGAGCGTGAACTGCGGCGCGAGGCGCCACTGGTCGCCCGCGTAGAAGCCAAACTGTCGCACCGCGAACTCCGCCGCTTGCTCCGGATCCGAGGTGGCGGAGAAGCTGTAGTCGAACTGCTGGGCGAGCCCCTGCTCGAAGAAATCCAGGCTGTCGAAGCGGTAGGTCCCGAAGTTGTCGCGGATGAAGAGATTCCGGAAGCTGAAGAACTCGTTGTGCGTCCCGAGCGTGAAGGTGTGGCGGCCGCGCACGAAGGTGAGATCGTTGGTCACCTCGACCACGTCCTGATCGAGCTCGTTGGCCGTCGAGAACTCCTCGCGTCCGGCCTCCAACGTGCCATCGGGGATATTGACGAAGAGGTGAGGAAAGAGACCAGGGAAATCATCGGAGCCGCCGCGGCGGTCGCGGATGCGCTGGTAGGTCACGCGCAGCTCGTTCACGAAGCCGCCGAACTGGCTGTTCAACTGGCCGACCGTGGAGTTCACCGCGCTGTTGAACTGGTAGAAGCTGTCCGGGAACAAGAATGTGCTATTGCTGATCGAGCCGATGTCTGAGATCGGGTCGATATAGTTGTGGCGCACGGTCAGGCGATGATTGGGCGAGAGATTGAGATCGCCGCGCGCGAAGATCATGTTGTTGTCGCGCTGGCGTGAGAACTCGCTCACGGGACCGGGGTCGTACCCGTACTGGTTCTGCAGGATGTCCACGAAGCGTGTGACGTCCTGCCTGCGACCTTCCGCACGATCGCTCACGGCCGCCCAGTCATCGGCCGAGAACCCGGTCGGCGTGCTGCGCCGGTTGAGCTCGCCGAGGCCAAAGAAGAACGCCTGGTTGCGGACGAGGGGCCCGCCGACGCTGGCGCCGAACTGCTGATCCTCGAAGTCTGACACTGGTTCCTCGTCGATGCCGTCCCCGACGAGCGCCTGCGTGCGGCCGTAGTAATAGCCGGTCCCGAAGAAGTTGTTCGCGCCGCTCTTGGTGATGGCATTGATCCCGCCACCAGCGAAGCCGCCCTGCCGGACGTCGTAGGGTGCCACGACCAGTTGCAGCTCCTGGATGGCGTCGAGGCTCACGGGTTGGGCGTCAGCCTGCCCACCCGGTACGCCAGAGGCCGCCAGGCCGAAGAGGTCGTTGTTGACCGCGCCGTCGACCTGGATGCTGTTGTAGCGGTTGTTTCGCCCGGCCACCGACAGCGCCGAGCCGTCCTGGCCGGCCGGCGTCTGCACGATGAAGGGATTGGTTCGTGCGAAGTCGTCGATACGCCGCGCAATGGTGGGGAGCGTCTCGATTGCTGCCTGCGGCACGTTCGACGCCGTGCCCTGCGTCGCAGAGCTGAAGGTCTCGCTGGCCTGCGCGGTGACTTCCACGGTCTCGGCGACCGTCGCAAGCTGCAGCGTCACGTTCACCGCCAACGCGGATCCGAGCGGGACGTTGAGGCCGGTGCGCTGTTCATCCCGGAAGCCCGGCAGCGCGACGGTGACCTGGTAGGGGCCGCCTGCGCGCACGTTCAACAACTGGAACTGTCCGTCCTCCAGCGTTACCGTCTCGTAAGTCGTGCCGGTGGGCTCGTGGACGGCGACAACCGTGGCTCCTGGCAGCACGGCCTGCTGTTCGTCCACGACGATGCCGCTGACGGCGCCGGTCGTGACGTTCTGGGCGGCGGCCCGTGACACCGTGAGCACGCTCGGACAAAGCAGGAGCGCAAGAACAGCTAGACGTCGGATATAGATTGACATGGAAAGTCCCCCAAAAAGGACAGTCTAGCAAGACCGTTTTACAGTGGCGTAAAACGCTTGGGGTTGCAAGGGGGAGACAGAGACGGCGGGGGCTAGCGGACGGGGACCAAGGGATCAAGGGACCAAGGGACCAAGGGACCAAGGGACCAAGGGATCAAGGGATCAAGGGATCAAGGGGAGGAAAGGCTGCGACAGTGCCCGTGCAGGCCGAGGGTGACGGGTGAACCTGCCGGGAGGTGACCGCGAGTAACGGCGGCTGCGCGAGCCACCCTGCCATCCCTCGATCCCTTGGTCCCTTGGTCCCTTGGTCCCTTGATCCCTGTCCCCTACGTATCGCCCTGCTTCTTCTGCATCTGCTCGATCCTCTGGGTGACTTCGTCAGCCTGCTTCATGATGGCGTCGTACTCTTTCCGGTTCTTGGTCTGCTTGGCCTGTAGATTCAGCAGAATCCGTTTGTACACGAAGGCTTCGAAGTAGTCGGGCTTGACCTGGAGCGCGCGGTCGGTCGCCTCGATGCCGCGCTCGATGTACTCACCCCTCTGCGGCGCGCTCAGAGTGTGATCCTTGTCTGCTTTCTCCTGGAAGAACTGCGCTAGGCGAAGGCGTGCCACCGGATCCCTGGGTTGGAGATCCGCCACCCGCTCGTAGATCTCAACGGCGTCGTCGAACTTGCCACCCTTGTTGTGCGTTTCCGCGAGCTCCTGTAGCAAGTTGACGTCATCTGGGCTGCGCTCGAGGGCTTGTTGCAGCGTGGCCACCGACGATTCGGGGTCTCCAATGTCCAGATACAGCCGTGCGAGCCCTCGGTACGAGTCGAGGTCATCAGGATCACTGCTGATGAGCGTCTTGCCAATTCGCTCGGCTTCATCCGGGCGGTCCATCTTGTCTGGTCTATACAGACCGAACAGGTACTGGAGCGCAAGCTTCTGGTATTTCGGGTCCTTTGAGCGCTTCGACGCGAGCTCATAGTTCTCGATCGCCTCTTGCCCGATCTGCTCATTCTCTGCGTTTTCGGCCCCCGGCCTGTAGAGGTTGTCGTTCGCGTTCGCGAGGAAGAACCACACGCTACTCAGCGCGTCGTCCTGCGCGATCTCGTCCTCCGGCAGCGACTCGAGCACTGTGTGGTAGTGCTCGATGGCTTCGCGATACTTCTTGCCCGCGTACTCTTCGTTGCCTTGGCTGAACTCGCGATTTGCCTTCAACCGGGCAAAGTTGCAGCCGGCAACAGACACCACCACACCAGCCACGAGAAACAGACGGCCCAACGAACGGAACCGGGTAACCATGAAGACTCTCCTTGAGCTCGGGAACGGGGCCTGCCGTAACCGCGACACCCCCTACCTTGGCCGGCTTGCCGCGCCTGAGCATAGCGACGGCGGGCTCTTCGAGGAAAAGCGCCGACCAGTATAGTCAAGCGCCGCTCAGGCGGTCAAGGCGCGCTATAGTGACAGGTAAAGGGGTGCTACTTGAGCTGCCCCATCGCTTGAGCGCGCTACGTACCAGGAGATGAGACACGGCGGCCCATATCGACGGTGCCCCTGAAGCGCCCTTACCTGCCACCCCTACATAGATAGACACCGGTGAGCATGATTCGGTTCGAGGACGTTGTCGACAAGGTCCGGGCGTATAGCCCAGAGGCCGATATCGAGCTGCTTCGCCGGGCCTACGTCTTCTCGGCGCTGGAGCACAAGGGGCAAATCCGCCACTCCGGCGAGCCGTACCTCGTGCATCCGCTCGAGGTGGCGAATCTCCTCGCCGAGCAGCGGCTCGACGTCGTGGCGATTGCCGCAGGCTTGCTGCACGACGTCGTGGAGGACACGCTCACCACTATCACCAAGATTCGCGACCTCTTCGGCCCCGAGGTCGCCCATGTCGTCGAGGGCGTCACCAAGCTTGGTGCTATTCCCCAGGTGGGCTTCTCGACGAGCGAAGAGCGGCAGGCCGAGAACTTCCGCAAGATGCTGCTCGCCATGGTCGACGATGTGCGGGTGATCTTGGTGAAGCTGGCGGACCGGCTCCACAACATGCGCACCCTCGACCACTTGCCGGAGGAGCGCGCTATTCGCGTCGCGCAGGAGACGCTCGACATCTACGCGCCCATCGCCAACCGCCTCGGCATGAGCAAGGTGAAGAACGAGCTCGAGGAGCTCGCCTATCGATCGCTCGAGCCGCGCGCCTACGAGGCGCTCCGCCAAAAAGTCGAGAGCCGCCGCAAGCAAATGGAAGCGGTGATGGCCGAGCTCGAGGCGACGCTCGCGTCGAAGCTCAAAGAAGCACAGGTGCCCGTCATCCTGCTGGAAGGGCGTATCAAGCGCCTCTACAGCATTCACCTGAAGCTGAAACGGCAGCGCATCGACCTCGATCAGGTCTACGATCTCCTCGCGCTACGCGTGATCACGGGATCCGTCCAGGACTGCTACGCCACGCTCGGCATCGTCCACCAGACGTGGTCGCCCATCCCCGACCGCATCAAGGACTTCATTGCCATGCCGCGGCCCAACGGCTATCAAGCGTTGCATACGTCGGTCATCAGCGAGCATGGCATGCCGTTCGAGATCCAGATCCGGGCGGAGGACATGCACCGCATTGCCGAGGAGGGCATCGCTGCGCATTGGAAATACAAGGAAGGACGCGTCGGCGCCGAGCGCGACGAGCAGTACTTCAAGTGGCTGCGGCAGCTGCTCGAGTGGCAGCAAGAGGTGCGCGACCCCGGCGAGTTCATTCAGAGCCTCAAGATCGACCTCTATCCGGAAGAGGTGTATTTGTTCACACCTCGCGGCGAGGTCAAGGCGCTGCCGCGTGGCGCGACGGTGATCGATTTCGCCTACTCGATCCACACGGACATCGGCCATCAGTGTATCGGTGCGCGCGTCAACGCGAAGCTCGTCCCGATTCGACACCGCCTGAAGAACGGCGACATCGTCGAGATCGTGACACAGGCCGGACGCTCACCGAGCCGTGACTGGCTCGCGCACATCGTCACGTCCCGCGCCCGCCAGAAGATCCGGCACTTCATCAACGCGCAGGAGAAGCAGCGCGCGCTCGAGATCGGCCGCCGCCTGTTCGAAAAGGAAGCCCGCCATTTTGGTGTCAATCTGAAGACCCTCGCCGCCGATGCGCTCGGCAAGGTCGCGCAGGAGCACGGGCTGCAAAGGGTGGACGACCTGATGGCGGCCGTTGGGTACGGGAAGATCTCGGCGCGTCACGTGCTGCAGAAGGCCGTACCGGCTGAGCGCCTACCGGAGCCGGAGCAGCCCGGCCGTCTCGCGTCGATGATGCGGCGCGTCCTCAGGTCGGGCGAGGATCGAATCACCGTGCGCGGGGCCGACGACCTGTTGGTCTTTCGCGCGCGCTGCTGCAATCCCATCCGCGGCGAGAAGATCATCGGCTACATCACGCGCGGCAAGGGCGTCTCGGTGCACTCGGCGACCTGTCGCAACGTCCTGAACCTGATGTACGACCCGGAGCGGCGTATCGAGGTGGAATGGGCCCGCAGCGAGAAGACGCCTGCAACCTATGCGGTGCCGCTCAGCGTCATCGTGGAGGATCGCAAGGGCATGCTGGCGGCCGTGAGCGCCAAGGTCTCGGGCATCAACACGAACATCCGATCGATGGAGGCGACCAGCGAGCAGGGCCAGGGCCGCATCGACATGACCGTGGAGATCAACGATCTCAAGCACCTCGAAAAGGTCATCGCGTCCATCAAGGGGGTGACCGGCGTGCTCGATGTGGAGCGCGCCACCCGCAAGGTGGTGGCGGGTTCCTAAGGCCAGCTAGCGATGGTAGGGCGCGTCAGCCTCCCGCGTCGTCACCGCCGCCTCGGCGAGGCGGCCCTGCCTAGGAACTCAAACTCCATGAACGAGCGCCACAAGGATCGGTCGTGGGGCATTGGGCAGCGGGTGCTGCTGGCGGTAGGAGTGTGGGCCGGCGCAACCGTCGTTCTCTCGGTCATGCTGTACGCCAGCTACCTGGCGGTTGGCAAATCGATCACGTGGGTGCTCTGGATCAACGCCGTACGCTGCGCGACGTGGGGGCTGACGCTGCCGCTGCTCATGCGCTATGTGCGGCGATTTCCGCTGAATCAGGGATCC